>CAUJFJ010000319.1 GCA_963169675.1 Bacteroidota bacterium | reverse complement strand
GAGATTCCCGCAAAGGAGCTTTGAATTTTTTTGGAGAGACACATACAAAATCAAATGCACCAGTTATAGGCCAGGCTCCGGATGTTTCCAGGTTTACACTGAAATTTCTTAATTTCAAACCTTCCACTAAAGCTGTTAGATCATGCATACATGGTTCACCACCGGTGATTACAGCAAGTCGTCCTTTTTCTGAAGCTGCAGTATTTACGATTTCCTCTATTTTATATTCTGGGTGTTTTTCACGATCCCAGGATTCTTTAACATCACACCAGACACAACCTACATCGCAACCTGCAAGTCTGATAAAATAAGCAGCATGTCCCGTAAATGAACCCTCGCCCTGAATGGTATAAAATGATTCCATTACCGGAAGCATTCCTGTTGAGATAGGTTTTGGAATGGTTATTTCCTGAGTCATTTATTTTGCCTGGTAAGCGTTACTTTGTCTTAGTTAGAGTTAGCGAATTGAAAACTTCGTTTTGAAGCCAGCAGGGTATTTTGCAGCAAACCAATAATAGTCATTGGTCCAACACCGCCCGGAACCGGGGTGATGTAACTGCATTTAGGTGCTACCTGTTCAAAATCGACATCTCCCTGTAACCGGAATCCGCTTTTGCGGGATGGGTCAGCAATTCGGGTTATGCCTACATCTACAACAACTGCGCCATCGGCAACAGCAGATGCTTTCAGAAACCCGGGTTTTCCAAGCGCGGCAATAATAATATCAGCCGACAAGGTGTATTTCTCCAGATTAACTGTTTTGCTGTGGCAGATGGTAACTGTGCAGTTGCCCGGCCAGCTGTTTCGTGCCATCAGAATACTCATGGGCATGCCAACGATGTTACTGCGGCCAATCACTACACAATGTTTGCCTGATGTTTCAATTTTATAATGTTCCAGCAGGCTCACAATTCCTTTGGGAGTTGCAGCCACAAAAGCCGGAAGATTCTGCATCATTCTACCGGAATTTACCGGATTAAAACCATCCACATCCTTGGCGGGATCAATGGTTTCGGTAACTTTTGAAAAAGCAATATGGCTTGGAATAGGACTCTGCACAATGAGACCATCGATTTCCGGATTTCTGTTTATTTCCCGAATCTGATGGAGTAATTCACTTTCAGAAATTGAAGGATCGAACCTGAGCAAAGTTGAATCAAAACCAATCTCGTGACATGTTTTTACTTTGCTCCCAACATAAGTTTCAGACGCTCCGTCGTTACCTATAAGGATGGCTGCGAGATGAGGAACCTTCCCTCCTTTTGATTTTATGGCACTCACTTCAAGGGCCAGATCTTTTTTAATTGCTTCAGCAGTTGCCTTTCCGTCGAGTAGCTTCATGGCGCCAATTTACTTTTTGAAAGGCATATTTCGCATTGCGCGGGCAGCATTTCCACCTGAAAAAGCCTTCATCATTTTTCTCATGTCTTCAAACTGTTTTACCAGTCTGTTTACCTCCTGAATTGAGGTTCCGCTACCTTCAGCAATACGCTTTTTGCGGTTTCCGTTCAACAAGGCAGGATCTGCTCTTTCAGCAGGTGTCATTGACCTGATAATGGCTTCAATCCCATTGAAGGCATTGTTATCGATATCGAGATCCTTAACCGCTTTTCCAACTCCCGGAATCATGGCAAGCAAATCTTTCACATTTCCCATTTTACGTATTTGCTCGAGTTGAGCAAGAAAATCGTTGAAGTCGAATTTATTCTTGGAGATCTTCTTTTGAAGTTCAGCCGCTTGTTTTTCATCAAACTGCTCCTGAGCTCTTTCAACAAGCGATACAATATCACCCATCCCCAGGATACGATCGGCCATCCTTTCAGGATAGAAAACATCAATGGCATCCAGTTTTTCACCGGTACCAACAAACTTTATAGGTTTATCTACTACCGATTTGATAGAAAGTGCGGCACCACCTCTGGTATCACCGTCGAGTTTGGTAAGTACTACCCCATCAAAATCGAGTCGGTCGTTGAATGCTTTGGCAGTATTCACTGCATCCTGACCGGTCATGGCATCCACTACAAAAAGGATTTCATTTGGATTGACGGCTTTCTTAACCCTTTCAATCTCATCCATCATCATCTCATCAATTGCCAAACGACCGGCGGTATCGATGATCACCACATTGTGACCTTGAGATTTGGCCTGCTCAATCGCTTTTTTGGCAATCTCAACAGGGTTCTTATTATCGACATCAGCATACACCGGAACACCGATTTGTTCTCCCAATACTTTTAACTGGTCAATCGCTGCGGGACGGTAAACGTCGCAGGCAACCAGCAATGGATTTTTACCTTTTTTATTTTTAAGATAGTTGGCCAGCTTTCCTGATAAAGTGGTCTTTCCTGATCCCTGTAATCCCGACATCAGAATCACCGTTGGATTACCTTTCAGATTCAGATCCGTCATGGTTCCACCCATGAGCTGAGTTAATTCCTGATGGACAATTTTTACCATCAATTGAGATGGTGAAACTGCCAAAAGTACATTCTGACCCAGTGCCTTTTCTTTCACAGTATCGGTGAAGGTTTTGGCAACCTTGTAATTCACATCGGCCTCCAGTAATGCTTTGCGCACTTCCTTGAGGGTTTCTGCCACGTTAATTTCAGAAATCTTTCCCTGACCTTTCAGAACCTTAAATGCCCTGTCGAGTTTATCACTTAAATTTTCAAACATATTCGTAATGGAGTAATTATGGCAAATTTACGGATTTATTCCCTTTTTACACACTAAAATGCGGACGATTTTACTGCGCAGAGTCGGGCAATTGCGCTGATAATGAGTCAATCATCATCATATCAGTTGAATCAGGTAACATCATTTCACCTTCTTCATCCATACCGGAACCAATTCCGTTGTCTTTAGCAGCAATATCTTCCTTAGTTACGTGTACCAGCCACTTACCATCTATTTTTTTTAAGCGTACTTCCTGTACTTCTTCATCACCGCTTTCTTTGAAAGTAACTACAGCAGTTTCACCATCAATTTTTTCATCGATTACCGTTACTGTTTTCTTTTCAGTTGAATCGGTTGATTCGGCCATTTTAGTGAGGTTTTCCATCAGATCTACCAACTTAATAGTCTCAGGTGTAGCATATTTCCGGGCTTCGGCAAAATTGCGTTCGTTGAATGAGTTCAGGAATTTGTCGGCTGATTTTTTAGGAGAATTTCCCATGCCGCAAGCAGTCAAAAATAAGGTAACCATTGCTACCCATCCGATTAATTGAGTTTTCATTTTTTAGTAGTTGAGATGCGTTATGTTAGTGGTGTATTTATTCAGGTAAAGATCATCGAGACCGATGTATGTTCTTTCATTGACAATGGTGCCTTCCAGATGAACATCAGAAACGGTTTCACACATGTTGTAAATCAGTTCCGAGCAATACATATTTCCGGATTCTTCGAGATTAAAATCTTCGTCGAATTTGGGCTTCACTTGAATGATATTTTGCAGCCAGGAATTGACTTCATTTTCTTTGTTTTGAAGGAAGTTGAAACGGTATATGCCAAAACCTTTATTGCTTTTAGGGTTGCAGAATCCTGATAGCGTTTCCTTCTTGAATTCGCCGCCCCCGCCCGGGTTTCCCAGCATGTGATAGACAAATGGTTGGTTATTTTCGATGACAATAATTCCGGCATGCGAATACTTCTTTTCTCTTTTTGAGGTGTTCCGGAAAAGATCACTGATAAATCCTTTGCCATTTCTAAGAACAATATCACCCGTTTGGTAATTACCGCCAAAGCTCATTGCAGGAATTCTCGAATCGTTGTCGTGCTTTCTGGTGCCGGCTGTAACACCCAGCACCAGGAATAACATTAATATGGAAAATCCGTTTTTCATTACATTTTTTCGGGTACTCCAATGCCTA
>CAUJFJ010000318.1 GCA_963169675.1 Bacteroidota bacterium | reverse complement strand
AGATCTAACGTATCCCCATTTATTGTTAGATTGGTAATCTTCTGATTTTGAGTTAAAATGAGGTTATTTGGAGCGTTACTGTTTATTACAACGTTATCACTAGAGTCGGCGATAATTCCCCCAACCCAGTTTCCTGAATTATTCCAATCGGTGCTTGTATTTCCAGACCAAGTTTTTGTCGCCGACACTGCGTGATCTACTGAATTCAGGCTTATTGTTAAGACAATAAGTAAAACATTTATTAGTGTTTTCATGTGTAAAATGTGTTTGTAGGATAAAAATCATATATGTTTTTTGTTTTTATAAAATGCAGTTGCGTCAATTCCCGACAAATTCATACCAAGCGCCCCAGCTGCCGCTACTGTTTTTAAGTCTGGTCTTAACATGGTAAATATTTAAAGGTGTTATAGTACCAAGTCCAAGGTTAATGGTTACTCCGGATCTGAAATAGGAAAGCCCATTTGGTAGCCCTGATGTTTGATCATAAACAAATGTGTGCTCAAATACTTCCGAAGGATCTTCACTAGAGCCAATCTGTAATTCGATTTCTGAAATATTGGTAGAGTCAGGAATAACAAGGCTAAAAATTCCTGTGTTATTACTTATGGATAAATTTGCGTCCAAAGGTGTTTGGGCTTTTGCAGAAATAATATTAAAAATAAAAATCACAATTAGAAAATTTAACTTTCGCTTTTTCAATGCAAACGAGATTGTTACAGAATAAATTCGAAGCAGAGAATTAAATTTAATTGGGCCCATGTTCTAAATTTTTAAGTGTTAAATTTCAAGTACAACAATTCCATTCCATGCATATAAACCCTTGCATAGCCAATAAATCTAAACTGGTATTCTAATCAACTACCGGGTTGTACAGGGGGGCAATGACAACCTGTGAATAAGTAAATTGAATTGTAAACTAAAACTTCCTATTAAAATTATTTTTTTTTAATTTACTGATTTCGATTACCAAATTAGAAGACTATTCATCAGTTCTAACATGATAGCCTAAATTTTATTAACAAAATGAGTTTCTATTTGATATGGTATATTCACTCTCTATGAAAATTTGGCTAAAATTGAAATTATTTTGATAACGTAAAAAACTCAAAATTGTTAATAACTACAACATGTGCGGAAAAACAGGAAGTCAGTTTTAAGAAATAGGTTGTATGAGTCTAGAGTATATTGCAGGTATTTTATGTCCGTTTCAGAATTTCAAATTACTTACTACAATTGATTAACTATCCCCATTTTATGGCTGATATTCTTCGAAGAAAAGTAGGCTTTGCGGATGATGCCGCGAAGGTAGATAACTTTTATCTAAATTATTGTAATTTAATTGGAACGAAACTGGTATCTAATCACTGTTTACTGATAACTGATCACTGATAACTGGTCACTGGAAACTTTTCACTCAGGTTCAAAAAAATGCAATTTCAGCGCATTAAAAATTATCTTTGCTCCCTGAAAAGAACTTTCTCTTGAAAATCGCAATCGCCGGAACACGCGGCATCCCTAATAATTACGGTGGCTTTGAGCAATGTGCTGAATACCTTTCGGTTTTGCTCACTGAAATGGGTCATGAAGTAATTGTTTACAATTCCCATTACCATCCTTATGAAAATACCGAATTTAAGGGGGTGCAGATTGTGAAGTGCTACAATCCTGAAATTAAAATCGGCACGGCCGGGAATTTCATCTATGATTTTTTGTGCATGCGTCATGCTATTCGTGAAAAGGCGGATGTGCTTTTAATGCTCGGGTATACTACAGCCAGTGTTTTTTATCCTTTTCTGAACTTTAAAAAAACCATTCTGGTAACAAATATGGATGGCTTGGAATGGAAACGCGATAAGTGGAATAATGCGGTTAAAAAACTGGCAAAATGGTTTGAAAAATTGGGCGCAAAGTATTCTCCTTTTTTAGTTGCAGATAATCCCCGGATTCAGGAATATTTATGGGAGACTTACCAAAAAGAGTCGACTTGCATTGCATACGGCTGTGAGCCTTTTTTGAATCCCGATGAATCGGTTTTGACGAACTATGGTGTTACAGCAGGGAATTATGGAATGCTCATTGCCCGTATGGAAGCCGAGAATAATATTGAAATGATTCTCGATGGTTTTGCAGCGTCGAAGTTATCATGTCCTTTTTTGGTGATTGGTAATCTTACAACAGAATATGGAAAACGGCTGGCGATAAAGTTTAAGAACGATAGCAGAATTATTTTTAAAGGTGGTATCTACAATTTCAACCACCTAAATAATCTTCGTTATTTCTCCCGCTATTATTTTCATGGACATACAGTAGGAGGGACCAATCCTTCTTTACTCGAAGCAATGGCTTCCGGTGCCTACATTTATGCGCATCAAAATGGATTTAACAGCTCTGTCTTAGGTTCCGATGCATCTTATTTTGATTCGGCGGAAGCAATTACATCGATACTTGAAAGTTTTCCATTAACGGATGAAAATCGTGCTGCTGCTATTCAGAATAATTTGAGGAAGGTGAATGAAGTCTATACCTGGCCCGTTATTGCCAGTCAGTATGAGGCCCTTTGTAGAAAAGTTGTGGGATGATTTGATAAATAATTATTTATCTGTTACCTTCACCTTGAAATTGATCCTAATTTAGAAAATTGTCAAACTAACTCCAACTCATATATGAAGTTTAAACTGTTTTTGGGTACTCCAATGGTAATTGTTGCCGCCTTGCTCTTGTTGGCTTCCCCATCTTTCAGTCAGCATTATTATTTCCCGCTGAACAGGGATGTGAACAACCGTTTAGATCCCTATTTATACCAACCCGGGAATGGCTTTCATACTTCCATCAAACCATACATCAGCAACGAAGTGCATAAATTGGTTTCAGCAGACACTACCTTCGGATTTGGAATGAAAGAAACGAAGTTTTCTAAGACACTGGTTGGTAGAAAATTATTTAATGAACATTTATTTTCGATCAGTCAGGATGATTTTATGCTGTATGGTGACCTGAATATTGAATTCCGTGGTGGTCGTTCGATGGAGGATGTAGAAGACAAAAACACTTTTATAAATTCTCGTGGAATAACAGTAGGAGGTACGTTTGGAAACAATTTTTCATTCACATCTTCATTCGTGGAATCGCAGGCTACTTTCCCTTCATATATCGATTCAGTTGTTGAAGCAACTTTCGTTGTTCCCGGTGGTTCCAGAATAAAGAATTTTAATGATAAGTATGATTATGGTACTGCTTCCGGTACTATTTCTTATTCGCTAAAAAAGCATTTCAGTTTTCAGTTAGGTCACGATAAAAATTTTATCGGTGATGGTTATCGTTCGATGTTGCTCTCCGATAATTCTTACAATTACCCGTTTCTTAAAATTAATGCCAGCTTCTGGAAGATTAAGTACATGGTGCTTTATGCACTTTTTCAGGATGGACCTTATCTGACATTTAATGATGAAGAAAGCTATCGCAGGAAATATGGAACATTCCATTATCTGGATATTGATATCGGTAAGAAATTCACTTTCGGAATTCTGGAGGCTATAATCTGGAAACACGATCCTTCGCGGGCATTCGACATCAATTATATGAATCCGGTGATTTTTCTGCGTCCTGTAGAATTTTCAATCGGTTCCCCTGATAATGCTCTGCTTGGATTCAATTTCAAGTATCGCATCAATAAGTCGAATCACCTGTACGGTCAGCTGATGCTCGATGAGTTTAAATTGAAGGAAGTACGTGCAAATGATGGCTGGTGGGGTAATAAACAAGCCTTCCAGGCTGGATTCAAAACTTTTAATATATTCGGAATCAACAACTTGCATGCACACACAGAGTTCAATTATGCCCGCCCTTATACCTATCAGCACCGCACTTCAAAGACAGCGTATGCTCATTATAATCAGGCACTTGCTCATCCTTTGGGTGCCAACTTCTGGGAGTCCGTATCTTTCATCAATTATTCCTGGAAAAGGTGGCATGGCGAACTGAAAGTGAGTCTGGCCGAAGTTGGATTTGATCTTGTTGACTCCACCGGAACTCTTGCGAATTACGGTCAGAATGTGCTTCTTAGCTATGATACCCGACCCGATGAATATGGAAATCAGACCTTACAGGGCATGGCAACTACTATCATGAATGCCGGTGCCAGAGCCTGGTATCTGTTGAATCCGAAAAGCAACATGATCGTGGAAGCAGGAGTTGATCTCCGCAGGACTGAAAATGTGGTCAATACAACTGAAACAATGTTCTTTTATTTTGGAATTAAAACATCGCTGACGAACCGGTATACCGACTTCTGATGATCTGATATAATTAGTGATTTGTTAATAATTCGTCAACGAATGCAAATGGCCGGAACCCCTAAAGTCCCTATCTTTGCTGCGATTCAGGGCGGATAATTAAGCGTTCACCTAATGATTCAAAACATTGCCTCTTAAAATAATATCGTTTACCAAGTGAATAGTGCAGTTGACAAAAAAAGAACCTTTCTTCGAAACTGGCATTTTACATTTGTTCAGTAATTAAAACTCCCTGTATGATTAACATTGCTTTTGGTTGTATCACCGCTTTCATTATCACATTTCTGGCGATACCCTCAATTATTAAAGTTGCTATCATCAAAAACCTTTTTGATGAGCCGGGAGAACGCAAAGCTCACAAATCAAGTATTCCTACCCTTGGCGGTCTTGCCATATTCGCCGGTGTGGTATTTTCATATACTTTTTGGTCGGCCGGATTCGATACACTTTCAACCCAGTATATCATTGCTGCCATTGTGGTTATGTTCTTCATCGGTATTAAAGACGATATTGTAGAACTCACAGCTAAGAAGAAACTGTATGGTCAGCTGGTGTCTGCCGTGATCATTGTAATGTTTGCAAACATCAGAGTAACAAGCCTCTATGGGGTTTTTGGAATCTATGAAATACCCTATTGGTTCAGTGTAATTTTCTCCATTTTCACCATTCTCACCATCATAAATGCCTTTAACCTGATTGATGGTATTGACGGACTTGCTGCCGGAATTGGAGCAATTGCCGCATTTACATTCGGACTCTGGTTTTATAACTACAACCAGATTTCACTCTGTATTCTTTCTTTCACCTTATTCAGCTCCTTACTTGCCTTCCTGGTATATAACTTCTCACCGGCAAATATATTTATGGGTGACACAGGCTCATTAATTATCGGACTGATCCTGGCAATTCTTGCGATCAATTTTATTGAACTAAGTTTTGCTTCTCCACCCTTTGCATTTCCTTTCCGTTCTAGTCCTGCAATGGCAATAGCTATTCTTATCATTCCTTTATTCGATACCCTTCGAATTTTCATAGTGCGTGTCCTGCAGAAAAAGTCGCCATTCAAAGCCGACAGAAATCACATGCACCATGTGTTACTCGATCTGGGACTCTCTCATCGCGGTGTTTCTCTTGCCCTTTATGGTGTAAATATTTTATTCATCGTGGTAGCCTTATTACTTCGCGATATTTCCAGTCTTGTCCTGCTCGCTGTGCTTAGCTTTATGGCCATCACCTTTAGCCTGACCCCTTTCCTTATAAAGACAGTTTTCAAGCAAACGAAACCGGTTGACGTGAAATTATTCTGATAATCAGTCGATTACGGTTTATTGGCTAAATTCCTTGTAATCAGACAGTTGTGGAACTGAGACTTTCCGTAAGTCAATTTTTTATTAACAAAATTTAGAGTTGCCCAGACCATAAATCATTTCGCTTGGTCAGATTTTTCATTTTATACAATTGATTTACAATACATTAAATTTTTCCCACAAACACAATATACAGACCGGTAAACCAACACCTATTTTCCTTGTTAACTGATTGATTGACTGATTGTAAGAATCGCTGAAGTTTACAGGATTTTTTATTAATTTTGTCAGATATTTGAAAAACCAACTAGTTAAAATAAATACAGCTAATGAAGTTATTAAGAAGCCTGAGTTTATTTGGTCTGCTGGTTTCAATGGGGGGATCTTTTGCAATTGCACAAACCGTATCGAATCCACCTGCTGAAACAGCATTACTGCAGAATGATCCGATTGTTGAAATGCTCGACAGTCTTGTTACGCTAAATAATGTTATCCGTTTTAACAGTCAAAATACTTTGGGTGATGGAAAAACTACCAAAGTTGATATTCCTGTTTACAGCGATGAAATTTATGCGCAACGGATGTCGAAACTATCGTCACCCATTCCACTTACCTATAATGCAGAGGTAAAAAAATACATCGAATTATATGCTTACAAGCGTCGTGAATTAACAAGCCGCGTATTAGGATTATCCAATCTTTATTTCCCATTGTTTGAAGAAGTGTTGGATCAGGAAGGATTACCATTAGAATTTAAATATTTAGCAGTTGTTGAATCTGCATTGAACCCGGTAGCTGTTTCACGTGTTGGAGCTACAGGTCTATGGCAATTCATGTACAACACCGGAAAATTATACGATCTAAAAACATCATCTTACTATGATGAGCGCCGTGACCCTGTAAAATCTACGTATGCTGCTTGTCAGTATTTTAAAGATATGTACAAGATTTATGGCGATTGGTTATTAGTGATCGCTGCATACAACTGTGGTCCCGGTAATGTGAATAAAGCAATTCGCCGCTCGGGCGGGAAAACCAACTTCTGGGAAATTGCACGTTTCCTACCTGCTGAAACCCGAGGTTATGTTCCGGCATTTATTGCAGTTACCTATGTGATGAATCATCCATATGAACATCAGATTTTCCCTGTAGCACCTGCATACAATTATTTTGAAGTTGATACGGTTGCAGTTGATCAACAGATTTCACTTCGCAAAATTTCTGAAGCCATCGATCTGCCACTTGATGTGCTTACTTATTTGAACCCACTTTATAAAAGAGGTATCATTCCACAATCACAACAGTCGCATATTTTAAGGTTGCCAACATCTAAGATTAATGCCTGGCTTGCTGCTGAACCAACTTTATTCACACCTGTTGCTCCAGAACCGGTTTATGCTTCTGTAACTCCGGTGAAGTCTGAAGAAACTGAATCTATCAAAGCTGACAACGACAGTGATGCAACTTCTTTCCGTTATGAAACCAAGAAAGTTAAAAAAGTTTATACCGTAAAGCGCGGCGACAATCTCTCTTTAATTGCACGAAAAATTAATTGTACCGTTGCCGACCTGAAGCAATGGAACAGATTGAAGTCTGGCACCTTATTAGCCGGACAACGACTCAGCTACTATTCAAAGCAAAAAGTAAAAGTGGAAGTTGAGCCTGAAGAGCCAATGGCTTCTACTAATGATACGGCCGGAACAAAGGCAGCAGTTGCTTCACTGGAGTCTGATGACAACGCAAAAAAAATTGCTGCTAATCAGGAGTATGTATACCATAAAGTTGAAAAGGGAGATACACTTTGGAATATCGCAAAACGATATGAAGGAGTTACTGTAAAACAAATTATGGAGTTTAATCGCATTACCGATATTACCAACCTTAAACCGGGCACTAAACTCAAAGTGAAAGTTAATGGTTAAAAATTCCATCTTCGCTGTTGCTGTTTTTTTTATAACTGCTCTTTTTTCTTCATGCGATTTTAGTGATGTCAAGACTTCTTCTTCCGGTAAACCCGGTGAAATAATTATTGTTGCCGATTCTCTGGTATTGAAAGGTGAGGCCGGAATTATTTTACGTGATTCCCTCGGACAAGCATTTCCCGGTGTTCCACAATATGAACCGGTTTTTACAACTGTTACTATCCCTCATGCCAATTTTCGAAATATTTTACAGGCACACCGCAATGTGCTGATGATCGAAATAGGTCCGGTTTCGGGAAACAAAGATTATGCACTTACCTTTAAGAGGGATGTTTGGGCAACACCGCAACTGGTCATGAATCTTCGTGCTAAAGATGCTTCATACCTTCAGGCAGCGCTGCTGTCGTTCACGGGAACCATAGTTAAGCAGTTTAGTGATGAAGAGCGTTTCAGAGCAGCAGAAGGCCTTAAACAATTGCCGGAGACGGAAGTAGGGACACTGGTTCAAAAAGAAATGAAGTTCTTTATGCCTCTTCAGGCAGAGTATTATATTGCCCGACAAAAAAATGGCTACATGTGGCTTCGGAAAGAAACGGCCAATACCAGTCAGGGTTTTCAGATGTTGCGTTTACCTTATATCACCGATACCGTTTTTCAGTCTAATTCGCTTATTTATCTAAGAGATTCGTTGTGCAAGGCGAATATCCCCGGTCCCGCAGCTGGTTCTTATATGGTCACCGATTATAATTTTCCGGTTACAGTGGAGTCTATGAAAATTGATAGCTGCTACGGAGTTGCAGTTCGAGGATTGTGGAGAACCGAAGGCGATTTTATGGGAGGGCCTTTCGTGACTTATGCTTTTTTAGATGAGAAGAAACAAGAAGTTGTTTTCATCGATTCCTATACCTATGCGCCTAAATTCGATAAGCGCGAGTATGTGAAGGCCATGGAGGCAATGATTTTTGCCATCAGGTTGAATTAATGATTAACGATGCATGGTTATTCTTCACCAAGGCAGATTTTCATTCTCTTTTTGTTTTCAACTGCCTTGAGGCTTTGTTACTTTTTGCTTGACCA
>CAUJFJ010000317.1 GCA_963169675.1 Bacteroidota bacterium | reverse complement strand
ACAAAAATATTCAGGATGGCCAGGACTATTGACAGAATAATAGCTGTAAGTGCATTTTCGATCTCAACACCGGGAAGAAACCATGAAACAATAATTACAGCCAGAGACGTGGTAATTAATTTGGCAAGAAAAGGCATTGCTGCTCCATTTGAACTCATAACACAGATAGTTGGTACTAATAATTCATAACAAACAACTCCAAAAATAGTTGTTTGTTATGAAATTTCAAATCCGTTAGAGCTTTGTTATTCTTCCTGATAACTACCAAAATTCTCTTTGAACCAGATACCGGCCTGCGCATATTTGAGATACATTCCATAGGCAAGTGCTTTCACGGCACCTTCTTTTTTCTTGTAGAAGAGCACATCTCTTTCAAAGACATCCCAGTTATGTTTGGTAAGAAGATCCTGAGCAATAGAAATGGTAGGTTCGAGTGATCGTGCGGTATGCCACCAGCCTTTAGGAACAAAAATAGTTTCTCCAGGATGTACAATATCTGTTATTGGTTTTGCATTTTTGAACAGCGGATATTTTTCATAATCCGGTTTATAATATTCATGCACACCTGATTTCCATGGGTGTTCCTTTTCAGGATAAAGAAATGCTTCCTGACCAGGTTCATAAACTATGAATTGTTTGCGACCATACACTTGGGTAACAATCGCATACAAACCATAAAGATCATAGTGAATATACGGGAACCAACCTGATTTACCACCAAAAAATATTTCGAGTGTAGAAGCCTGCGGAATTACACGTTTAGTAATTAATTTACTCTTCAACCGGTTCTTCGCAAGTACACTGAAACCGGGAGAAATCATGGGCAAAAGCTCTCTGAAATTCTTTTCAATATCGATTTTGAAAGGATATGGAGCGGGATTTTCTTCTGTGGCTGTAAGCATCAAATCCACATAATCTTTCATAGCATATCGCTTACCTCCTATCCCAGCTGTTTTTTCAGGGAAATTAGTTTTAAAATATTCGGGAGTAAAAAGCTCATGAGCTTTCCAGGTAGCTGCGGCATCAGTAATTATCACCGGTTTATTGGTAACTACATACTGTTCCACAAACTGATCCCAGTTCAGACCGGAACGTCTTTCAATTGATCCTGTTTCCATATTATTAAGCATAAGTCAAAAGTATACTTAAAATCGTGCTTTGAGGTTCACTTTTTGGTGAAATAGCGCAGAAATATCATGAAATCCTCAAAAAATGGTGTAAAAACACCAAATTTTAACAATTTATTATCTCATCAGATCAACAAACCGATAGCCAATTCCTCTTACCGATTGAAAAAACTGCGGGTTTCCGGGATCTTTCTCAAAGTACTTTCGGAAGGAAACAATAAAATTATCGATGGTTCGGGTAGAAGGATAAATATCGTATCCCCACACAGTTTCCAGAATATGCTCTCTTGAAACCACTTCATTACGTCGTTCAATCAGCAATTTCAGCAACAGGGCTTCTTTGCGTGTCAGACGTATAACATCCTCACCCTGAATGATTTCCAATTGAGAAAAATTAATTTTCTTATCGGCTATCTGATATTCCAGCAAACCATTTCCATCAGAAGCCTTGGTAGAGCGACGGAGCAGATTTTGAACCCTTAATAACAGTTCTTCCAGATTAAAAGGTTTGGTAAGATAATCGTCGCCTCCTATTTTGAGGCCATTGATGCGGTCGGCTGATGAATTTTTAGCCGTTAAGAACAGAATAGGGATTTCATTATTTTCGAGTCGAATTGCTTCACAAACGGTAAAGCCGTCCATTTCCGGAAGCATAACATCGAGAATAACCAGATTAAACCGCTCCCCTTTAAAAATACGCAGAGCGGATTTGCCGTCTTTTGCTGTCTGAACTGTATAACCTTCCAGCTCGAGGTTCAACTTAATGGTATCACTAAGTGACAATTCATCTTCGACTAATAAAATGCGATGTTTCATGACCTAAATATACGACATAAAATCAGCGAATTTTCAATTCAGACTAATGCATTGTTTAATTTGACCCGAATATGACATTCAGTTGATGCAATGCCATATCTCAATTTCTCTAAATTCGAAGTACCTGATTTCAAAGATTAAAAACCGGAACCTTAAATATGAAGCAGATTTTTATGAACAAATAATTTTCAAATTTAAATTAATTTATTGAATATCAATATATTAAAGCTATCTGAAAATGCACAAAACTATAATTGTAAAAAAACAGAGGTGTTGCCGCAAAAAAGAATATATTCCTTAACTTTGTCTACTTATTTTTCAAAATTACCTTCTTACCTGCATAACACAAATCAATTTATAAACTAAATCAATAAACAAACAAAAACCACTCATGAAAAAAGTATTACTACTAGTAAGTGTGCTATGGTTGTCTCTGGGGTCTGTCTATGCCCAGGTTGACCGTTGCGGAACAATGGCGAATCATGCACGATTGTTACAAGAGGATCCGACTTATGGAGACCGCATGGATGCAATTGAGCAGATGATTCAAAAAAGAATGACTAATGACAAGAGCTGGAGAACTTCAGGAGTTATAACTATTCCTGTAGTATTCCACATTCTTTACAGCACTAATAACACTACACAGAACATTTCTTTGGCTCGTATTCAGGCTCAATTAGATGTTTTGAATCAGGATTATTCTGCTACAAATGCTGATGTATCTTTAGTTCCTTCTGTATTCCAGCCTTTTGTTGGAAACTCAGGAATTCAATTTTGTTTAGCTGTGCGTGACCCAAATGGTAACACCACTGATGGTATCATTCGTAAACAAACATCAACAACTTCATTCTCTACAAATGATGGTATTAAATTCAATACTACAGGTGGAGATGATGCATGGCCAAGTTCAAGCTCCCTGAATATTTGGGTAGGACACCTGGGCGGCGGACATTTAG
>CAUJFJ010000316.1 GCA_963169675.1 Bacteroidota bacterium | reverse complement strand
GTTTACACTTGACCATCCAGACCGCAGTTTTGTTTGAAACACTTCAGGCATTAGGAGCTGAAGTTTCCTGGTCTTCTTGTTATATTTTCTCATCTCTGGATCATGCGGCTGCTGCAATTGCTGCAGCAGGAATTTCAGTGTATGCCTGGAAAGGAATGAATGCAGAAGAATTTGACTGGTGCATTGAACAAACATTGTTCTTTGGCGAAGATCGTAAACCACTCAATATGATTTTGGATGATGGTGGCGATTTGACCAACATGGTATTTGATAAATATCCTGAACTGATTGGTGGAATTAAAGGATTATCGGAAGAAACAACTACCGGAGTTCACCGCTTATATGAGCGTATGAAAAACGGAACGCTTCCTATGCCTGCCATCAATGTTAATGATTCTGTTACTAAATCAAAATTTGATAATAAGTACGGATGCCGTGAATCATTGCAGGATGCTATCCGTCGTGCTACCGATTTGATGCTTGCCGGAAAAGTTGCCGTTGTTGCCGGTTATGGCGATGTGGGTAAAGGTTCTGCGGAATCATTAAGCAGCGCAGGTGTACGTGTAATCGTTACTGAAATTGACCCAATTTGTGCGCTTCAAGCTGCAATGGAAGGTTATGAAGTAAAGAAAATGGATGATGCAGTAAAAGAAGCTGATATCATTGTTACCGCAACCGGAAACAAAGACATCATTAAAGATCGTCACTTCAAAGCAATGAAGCATAATGCTGTTGTTTGTAACATCGGTCACTTCGATAATGAAATCGATATGGCATGGTTGAATGCAAACTATGGTAAGACTATGGATACCATCAAACCACAGGTAGATAAATACACTGTTGATGGTAAAGATATTATCATTCTTGCTGAAGGTCGTTTGGTGAACCTTGGTTGCGCTACCGGTCACCCTTCATTTGTGATGTCGAATTCATTTACCAACCAGACTTTAGCTCAGTTGGAATTATGGAATCACTCAGATAAATACGAGAACAAAGTTTATACTTTGCCTAAGCATCTTGATGAGAAAGTTGCCCGTTTACACCTTGCTAAAATTGGTGTGGTATTGGAAACGCTTTCTAAAGATCAGGCTGAATACATTGGTGTTGAAGTTCAGGGTCCATTTAAGCCTGAATATTACAGATACTAAAAAAACAGAATTCAAAAAAAAATGGAGCTATCAGCTCCATTTTTTTTTGTCTTTTTTTGAGGGCTTCTTTTAATTATAAACCCTCAATGCATTCCCGTCAAATGTTGTGCTGTACTGATACAATGGTTGGGTAGCAGGTCCATTAATGATGCTGCCATCATAAATGCTGAAACGTGAAGTACAACAGGAATCAATTGCGGTTATTCCGGAGACAACCTGCACTGTTGCGCAGGCGGCAGTAGGGTCGTAAGTGCAATTGCGTTCCAGCGCGGTGAATTCATTCAGAGCCCTTCGGTATACAATTATTCCTTTGGTTCCCTGATTTACATAAAGCCATCCACCCACGGCATTCAATGCAATATTACTTGGTTCATTCAGGTACAGGTAAAAATCGACATAATTTTGAGCAACATCGTTTGTGTTATCTTTTTTACACGAACTCATTACAAAACTGCTTAAAGCAAGCAGGATAAATATAAATGTGAAGTTGTGTTTTTTAGAGTGACAAGAATTCATTTAGAATGCAATTGGGATGTAAAATTACTAAAAAAATCGAACATATTTTTTATGATACAATCAGGTAACCTTTAAACTTCACCTGACTACAGATTATTGCTTCAAATTGTTTTTGTGAGTCTGTGCGTATGCAGAGTGGAGCCGGAGGGATGTAGTTTTGCTGAATCTTATTTTAGTTATGGTCGTGCACCAACTTTTTTAAGTCGCTAAAGCGCCAAAGTTGGTGGAGCCGGAGGGATGTAGCTTTGCTGAATCTTAGTATAGTTATGGTCGTGCATCAATTCTTTGTCGCATGCTGCGCCAAAGTTGGTGGAGCCGGAGGGATGTAGCTTCGCTGAATCTTAGTTTAGTTATGGTCGTGCACCAATTCTTTGTCGCATGCTGCGCCAAAATCAAAGGGTTCAAAGAGAAATTTCAAGCGAGCTTGAATTTCTTTTGAACCCTTTGATCTGATCCTGCGAAAGCAGGATCAGAATTGGTGGAGCCGGAGGGATTTGAACCCTCGTCCAGACTGGGGACTGGTGAGCTTTCTACATGCTTAGCATTTTTTGAATTGTCGGGAATTGACTTGGAGAAATGCACACCGTTCAAAACCTTATTCCCTTTATCTCGCTATGATGTCGGGACTAAATCACAGCCAGCTCAAAAGAATGATACCCATTGCAAAGGATTAATGAGCCGAACCCCTTGCCGGGTAGCTTGTTCCACCCACCTAGTGAATGGAATTAGGCGTTATCTCTTAGAGATTAAGCCGCAAGCGCGTAGTTGTTTTCGCCATTTAAGCGATTGAGAGTTGAGATTAACGAGCCATATTCACAACGCTCGGCATGCTTACACAGCAACCTCTCCTGCTGTCGAAACCTTTCGGCCCCATAAGCATGCGAAATTACTCAAAAATCAGACCACTGCACCATTTGCTGTCATTTAGTCAGTTGTGGGAACCATTTATATGGCTAATTTTGCAACCTGTTTAAAAGCATATGAAAATAGGGATCATCAGAGAAGGGAAAGTGCCTCACGATAAGCGTGTTCCATTTACTCCGGAACAATGCAAACAAATTATGGCCGATTTTCCGGGTACAGAAATTGTTGTGCAACCGAGCCCATTTCGCTGTTATACGGATGCCGAATATCAAAATGAAGGAATTTCCCTTCAGGAGAATATTTCTGATTGTGATGTTTTAATGGGTGTTAAAGAAGTACCCATTTCTGAATTAATTGATGACAAACAATATTCGTTTTTCTCGCATACCATCAAAAAGCAAGCACATAATAAAAAGCTAATTAAAGCACTACTGGAAAAGCGTATAGCAATGGTTGACTACGAGTGCCTGGTAGATACCGAAGGAAACAGAGTGATCGGATTTGGCAGATATGCAGGAATTGTTGGTGCTTATAATGGTTTGATGGGTTATGGCAAAATGTATAACTTATTCGATTTAAAGCCTGCCCAGCTTTCTCATGATAAGAAAGAACTATTTGAAGGACTTTCCAAAATTGGAATCCCTAACATCAAAATAATCATAACAGGCGGTGGAAGGGTTTCTCATGGTGCAGAAGAAACAATGGGTGCAATGAATATCCGTAAAGTGACTCCTTATGAATTTCTGAATTATTCATTCCGCGAGCCCGTTTACACACAGTTGCATTCTCACGATTATCATGAAGCTAAAGATGGTCGTCCCTTCAGTAAATATGATTTTTATAATCACCCTGAATTATTTACTTCTACGTTTTCAAGGTTTGCTTCGCGTTGCGATGTGCTTATTCATTGCGCTTACTGGGATCCAAAAGCTCCGGTTTTGTTTACCAAAAAACAAATGAGTGATCCCGAATTTCAAATTTCTGTAATTGCAGATGTAACCTGCGACATTGATGGAAGTATTCCATCAACTACACAACCATCTACAATTGATGATAAATTTTATGGATACAATCCCATCACCGAATCTATTGAAGCCGCATTTAAACCCGGAACAATTACTGTGATGGCAATCGATAATCTGCCGTGCGAACTTCCTCGGGATGCCTCCGATGGCTTTGGAAAACATTTGATGGAAAGAGTAATTCCGGATCTTTTAAATGGCGACAAATCTGGATTGATTCACCGTGCAACGATTTGTAAAAACGGACAGCTTACAAGTCGGTTTAATTATTTGTCGGATTACGCTGGTATCAGCTGAAAATTAAATTTCAACAGAACTCGATATCTGTTTTAGCTGCTGAATGGTGGCAGTTGGGTTTTCAGATGAGAAAACGGTATTTCCGGCAACCAAAACATCTGCTCCTGCAGCAATCAGTTTTCCGGCATTTTTAAGATCTACACCACCATCAATTTCAATTAATGTTCCTGTGTTTTTCTCGTCTATCATTTCCCTTAATTCGGAAACTTTGGAGTAAGTGTGTTCAATGAATTTCTGGCCTCCAAATCCGGGGTTCACAGACATCATGCAAACTAAATCAATATCGTGAAGTACATCCCGCAATAAGCTCACCGGGGTGTGTGGATTAATTGCTACTCCGGCTTTTGCACCGGTGCTTTTAATTAATTGTAAAGTCCTGTGTAAATGTGTGCAGGCCTCCAGATGTACCGAAATAACATCTGCTCCCGCGTCCCTGAATGCAGTAATATACCTGTCGGGGTCAACAATCATTAGATGCACATCCAAAGGCTTTGTACAATGTTTCTTAACCGCTTTTATTACCGGAAAACCAAATGAAATATTAGGCACAAACATGCCATCCATAACATCAACATGAAACCAGTCAGCCTTGCTGGCATTGATCATTTTAGTATCTCGTTCCAGATTGGCAAAATCGGCTGATAGCAGGGAAGGGGCAATGAGGGCCATGGTAGAAGGTGTTTACACTGCAAATTTAATTAATAAAGTCTGAGTTGAGTCACCTGTACATTACGGGTCAAAAATCAATCAAATCCTTAAAGTGTTTAAAGTCAATTACTAATGAGATTTTTTAACTAAACAACTTTCGAGACTTTTCTTTTAAATTTAATACTTTCATCTGATTTTGTTTAGAATCACTTCTTTTAAATTTGACCAAATTCAAACTAGATAAAAACTTAAAACTTATGAAAAGGAAATTTATTTTGGTGATTGCAGTAATGGGAATATTGGGAGGTGGTTTTTCAGGTTGCTCAAAAGATGATGACGATAATAATAATTCAAATCCTACCACGCCCGGAGTGACAATTAATTCGGAATATCAGGCTACTTTCCAGATTGACGGCGTCGCCGTTTCTGTAATTAATGGTGTTGGAGATGTACAATCTCTTACCTCTAACGATTCACAACTGGCAAGTTTTCCTGACTCAAGTCAAACAATATTTGGATTTGGTTTATACAAAAATCTGGGAGCAACAACGCAAAGTCTTTTTCATATAGATAAAGGTACATTTAAATACCTTAGCTATGACGAAGCAGCCTTTACCTCATTCTTTGCCAAGCAATCATGGCCCTATTCGGTGGATGCTGCAAACGGGGTGCGAATAATTTATTTTGATGCTAATGGCACACCATGGGCAACTGATCTTGGAACAGCGAACCAAACTGGTAGCTCCTTTGTGATTGAAGATACTAAAGTGCTAGACTATTTTGGCTTTAAATATATGAAGGTGAAAGCCTCTTTCAACTGCAAAGTTTATGATGGAAATGGCGCCTCAAAGGTGATCACTAATGGAGTTGGTGTATTTGATTTTCTGGCAGATTAGTAATTCTTGATATAATAATAAACCCGGATACTGTGTGTATCCGGGTTTTTCTTTTTATATGCTTTGAATATATTCGTTATCAGGAACCGAGGTACGATTTAAGTATTTTACTTCTTGAAGTATGCTTCAGTCGGCGAATTGCTTTTTCTTTAATCTGACGAACGCGTTCTCTGGTGAGTTCAAAACGTTCTCCAATTTCTTCGAGTGTCATGGAAGCTGTTCCTTCTGCAAGTCCGTAATATAACCTAACTACATCGGCTTCACGCGGAGTTAAAGTGCCAAGAGCTCTCTCAATTTCACGACGCAGTGATTCAGTCATCAGATTCGTCTCCGGTGAAAGTTCATCTTCTCCCGGTATAAGGTCCAGCAAATTTCCATCTTCACCCTGAAGAAGTGGTGCATCCATCGAAATATGGCGACCTGAACTACGCATGGTATCGCGAATATCATCTTGCGAGATCTGCAACACTTTCGAAATTTCTTCATTGGTAGGTTCACGTTCGAAATCCTGTTCGAGTTGTGAAAATGTTTTATTGATTTTATTAATAAAGCCTATCTTGTTTAAAGGTAACCTCACAATTCTTGATTGTTCGGCCAAAGCCTGTAAAATTGATTGACGAATCCACCAAACGGCATAAGAAATAAACTTAAATCCGCGGGTTTCATCAAATCGCTGTGCTGCCTTAATAAGGCCCAGGTTTCCCTCATTTATCAGATCTCCCAAAGTGAGTCCCTGGTTCTGATATTGTTTTGCTACCGATACTACAAATCGGAGATTGGCTTTGGTAAGTTGTTCCAATGCCTTCTGATCACCTTCCCGAATCTTCCTTGCCAGAACAACTTCTTGTTCTGAATTAATTAAAGTAACTTTTCCAATTTCTTGTAAATACTTGTCAAGTGATTGTGTTTCGCGGTTCGTAACCTGTTTCGTAATTTTTAGCTGTCTCATCGTGCTCGTCGTTTCCTTCTGATTATATGGGTCAAACGCCCCGATAAGAAACAGAGTTACAACAACATTCGGAACCACGATTTCCCGGATGTAAGAAAAACAGCATATAAATTTAAAAGTCGGGCTTTCACCACAACTGCCTGGACCTAAAATGTAAGATTATGCGTAAGGAGAATCCCTAAAAATGCACAAAACCCGCCTAAAAGGCAGGTTTTGTGTGATTTGTAAGATATTATTGCGTGGAAAGAATCGAGGTTATAAAAACCCGATTTTTAATCTTGATTTTCGGTCGGAACCTTTCTTTGAGGCTTTCCACCATTCGATTGGTCATCGGCTGGCTTGCTTCTTTCAGGCATTCCGGCAGGTTTTGGAAGCAGGGCCTTGCGGGAAAGCTTCAGTTTACCTGTTTTCTTATCGACTTCAATCAGTTTAACCTGAATGATATCTCCTTCTTTAAGGATGCCATCCACATTTTCCAATCGCTCCCAGGCTACTTCAGATATATGTAATAAGCCATCTTTACCGGGCAGGATTTCAACAAAAGCACCGTAAGCCTTAATTGATCTTACTTTACCTTCATATACTTCCCCAACTTCCGGAACGGCAACTATACCTTTAATACGACGCTTTACATCTTCAATAGCAGCTTTGTTGGCTGATGCTATTTCAACAATCCCTTTACCATCAACTTCTTCAATAGAGATAGTGGCACCGGTTTCGCGTTGCATTTCCTGAATAATTTTACCTCCGGGTCCGATAATGGCACCAATGAATTCTTTTTCAATGGTAAGCTTTTCAATTCTTGGAGCATGTGGTTTGTAATCTTCTGCAGGCTTGCTGATGGTTTTATCCATTTCATTCAGGATGTGAATACGGCCATTTTTAGCCTGTTCCAAAGCCTGAAGCATGATATCATAAGGTAATCCATCAACTTTAAGATCCATTTGTGTAGCGCAAATTCCTTTGCGTGTACCAGTCACTTTAAAGTCCATGTCACCTAAATGATCTTCATCACCAAGGATGTCTGACAGAACAGCAAATCGTGATCCGTCAGTAATAAGACCCATCGCTATTCCTGAAATTGCACTTTTAAGTTTTACTCCGGCATCCATCAGTGCAAGTGAACCTGCACATACTGTAGCCATAGAAGACGAACCATTTGATTCGAGGATATCAGATACTACACGCAAAGTGTAAGGGTTTTCTTCCATAGAAGGAAGTACCTTCTTGATAGAACGCATAGCAAGATTTCCGTGACCAACTTCTCTTCTTCCCAAACCACGGTTTGGTTTTACTTCTCCGGTTGAAAATGCAGGGAAGTTATAATGGAGAAGGAATTTGTTGTAACCAAAGAAAATTGCTCCGTCAATGATTTGCTCATCAGTCTTGGCGCCTAAAGTAACTGTGGTAAGCGATTGTGTTTCGCCACGTGTAAAGATCGCCGATCCATGAGTAGAAGGGAGGTAGCCAACTTCAGACCAGATATTTCTGATATCAGTAGTGCCACGACCATCCAAACGTTTTTTGGTATCAAGCATCATAGTTCTCACAGCTTCTTTTTCCACATCATGGAAATAGTGGTTGATCAAACTTTCTTTTTCTTTTAATTCTTCCGGAGTAAATGATGCTTTGAATTCATCCAAAATAGCGTCGAAACCAGCTCTGCGGGCAGTTTTATTGTTGTTACCAAGAGCAGCGAAGTCATAAACTTTCTGATAAGTAGCTTCACGTACTTTAGCACGCAACTCCTCATCATGTACTTCATGATTGTATTCTCTTTTTGCAACATTGCCTGTCATTTCACGAAGTTCAAGCTGAGCCTGACACTGCAATTTGATTGCTTCATGTGCAAACTTAATGGCTTCAACCATTTCGGCTTCTGAAACTTCATTCATTTCACCTTCAACCATCACCACATCTTTCATGCTTCCTGCCACTATCAGATCAATATCGGCATTCTCCATTTCAGAAATGGTAGGATTGATTTTCAACTGACCATTGATTTTACCAACGCGAACTTCTGATATTGGTCCGTTGAACGGGATATCAGAAATGGTAATTGCTGCAGATGCGGCAAGACCTGCCAATGCATCCGGAGCAACATCTTTATCAGATGAAATCAATGTAATCATTACCTGCGTATCGGCATGGTAGTTATCAGGGAATAGGGGACGTAATGCACGGTCTACAATACGGGAGATAAGAATTTCGTATTCTGAAAGACGAGCTTCTCTTTTGAAAAAACCACCTGGGAAACGTCCCGCAGCAGCGTATTTCTCCTGGTAATCGACAGATAACGGAAGGAAATCGACACCCTCTTTTGCTTTTGGATTTGATACTACTGTTGCCAGGATCATGCAGTCGCCCATGCGTACTACAACCGATCCATCGGCTTGCTTCGCCAGCTTTCCCGTTTCAATTGAAATGGAACGGCCATCGGCCAGCTGGAAAGTTTTTGTAATTGGAGTTTTTGACATCTTTTACTTTGCTTTAATTGAAATACATATTAACGAAAAAAAGGCAATGCTTAGATTGCCTTTCTATATTGATCTAATAAAATCCTGATTACTTTCTGATGTTCAGTTCACCAATGATCTTTCTGTATCTGGTGATGTCTGTTTTCATCAGAAAATCTAACAAACTTCTGCGTTTACCTACCAAACGGATCAGTGAACGTTGAGTTGAAAAATCTTTTTTCTGGATCTTCAAGTGCTCGGTGAGAGAGTTGATTCTTTCTGTGAACATCGCAATTTGCGCTTCTGCTGAACCAGTATTTACTGCTGTATTACCGTATTTGGTAAAGATCTCTTTTTTTGCCTCAGAACTAAGTTGCATCGGGAATAGGTTGATTTTGAATTTTTAAACGACTGCAAAGATAATGAATTCTACCCGAATGCCAAATTTTTTTGAAATCAATTTTCGAAGAATTCTAAAAGTTGTGAAAGTTTGGCTTTCAATTCGTTACGATGAATGATGAGGTCTAGGAAGCCGTGTTCGAGGACGAATTCAGCTGTTTGAAAGCCTTTTGGAAGGTCCTTGCCGATGGTTTCTTTAACCACCCGGGGGCCTGCAAAAGCTATAAGGGAACCCGGTTCGGCAATATTTAAGTCCCCCAGCATCGCATAAGAAGCCGTAACTCCTCCGGTTGTTGGATCGGTAAGCAACGAGATGTAAGGCAACTTAGCTTCTGCCAATAAGGTGAGTTTAGCCGAAGTTTTTGCCATTTGCATCAACGAAAAAGCAGCCTCCATCATACGGGCACCACCCGATTTGGAGATGATCATCAATGGAAATTTCTTTTCCAGGCAAACATCTATAGCTCTTGATATTTTCTCTCCAACTACTGATCCCATAGATCCACCAATGAATTCGAAATCCATGCAGCAAATAACAATGTCGTGTCCGCCAACTTTACCATAGGCAGTCCTTATTGCATCATTTAACTGCGTTTTCCGAATGGTGTCGGTCAAACGATCTGTATATTTCTTGGTATCTGTAAAATGTAATGGATCTCCCGAAATCAGTTTGCTGTTGAATTCTGTGAATTCATTGTTGTCGAAAAGTATTTCGAAATATTCATGCGACCCGATTCTTTCATGGTAGCTGCACTTCTGACAAACATAATAGTTGTCGGCATGCTCTTTTGAAGGCTGGATGTTCTTGCATGAAGGACATTTATACCAAAGTCCTTCAGGAGTTTCTTTTTTCTCCTTGGTAGATGTGGTAATTCCTTCTTTTATTCGTTTAAACCAGCTCATAGCAGTTGTAAGTGTTAATTAGGCAGAAATCAGGCAATAGTAATTTCAGGATTCAAGTAAACATCCTGAATGGCATTCAGCAAAGCGATTCCTTCTTTAACAGGTTTTTGAAATGATTTTCTACCTGAAATAAGTCCTTGTCCACCTGCGCGTTTATTTACAACAGCAGTTGTTACTGCTTCCGCCAGATCGGAAGCTCCTTTCGATTCGCCACCTGAATTGATAAGCCCCGCCCGGCCCATATAGCAATTCATAACCTGATAACGCGCTAAATCGATTGGGTGATCAGTTGTAAGCTCATCGTAAACTTTCTTGTGTGTTTTTCCGAAAGCTAAAGCGTTATACCCGCCATTGTTGGTAGGAAGTTTTTGCTTGATGATATCAGCCTGAATGGTAACCCCCAGGTGATTTGCCTGACCGGTTAGATCGGTTGATGTATGATAGTCGATTCCGTCTTTTTTGAACCCTGAGTTACGCAGGTAGCACCATAAAATAGTTGCCATTCCCAGCTTGTGTGCTTCAGCAAATGCATTGGCAACTTCAACAATCTGACGTGCCGATTCCGGTGATCCGAAATAAATAGTTGCACCCACAGCTGCGGCACCCATTTCATAAGCTTCACGAACCTGACCAAACATGATCTGATCAAATTTGTTGGGATATGTCAGGAATTCATTGTGGTTGATCTTTACAATGAATGGAATTTTATGAGCATATTTTCTGGAAACAGCACCAAGTACTCCAAAAGTGGAAGCTACAGCATTACATCCACCATCCATTGCAAGTTTTACAATATTTTCCGGATCAAAATAAATAGGATTCGGTGCAAAAGAAGCTCCTGCAGAGTGCTCGATACCCTGATCTACCGGTAAAATTGAAACATATCCGGTTCCAGCCAAACGACCAGTGCCGTAAATCCATTGAAGATTCTTCAACACATTGTTGTTTCTGTTTGAATTGATAAACATCCGATCCACAAAATCAGGTCCCGGTAAGTGCAGTTGATCTTTCGACATGGTTTTGCACTGATGAGTCAGCAGCGAGCCTGCATCTTTTCCTAAAAGTTCTTCTATTTGCTTGGTAGTCATAATTTTATCAGAATATTGTTTCCGTAATTTCTTTTTATTGAACTGGGCAAAACTACTAAATATTTTAATTGCTTAAAAATCTATGTTAAATGATTGAAAATAATATGGTTAAAAGAATAGTTCGATCTTTTACCGAAGGGGGATGTCCGGAAAGAATTAGTTTTTTGCTTAAAAAGGATATCCAATTCCAAAGTTATAGTTGATGGAACTGAGCTTCAAGTAATTGATAACCCAACGATCATCGGCTGCTCTTCCGGGATCTTTGAGCGGTATACCTGCATCAACCCTGAATATGAAGAAGGTGAAATCGAGCCGCATGCCGACACCGGTTCCCAATGCCAGTTCACTTATAAATGTTCCCGGTTGAAAACGACTTCCGGGTAATTCCCTGAAATTATCACGGAGCCATATGTTTCCGGCATCAGCAAAAATGGCTCCTTCCAGAATCCGGAAAATATCGAACCGGTATTCAATGTTTGCATTAATTTTTATATCACCCAACTGTTCAATAAAATTGTTGGCAGCATAACTTCCCGGTCCGATGGTTCGTGCCCGGAAAGCGCGTAAGTCATTTGCTCCGCCTGCGAAAAATGTTTTTTCATAGGGAATGAAATCTGAATTCAAATACGCCACTCCAATCCCTGCCGCCAAACGGTATACCAAAGCAGTGTGAGAACTGAATATCTGGTAATAGCTGAAATCGAAATCGGGTCTTATGTATTGTGAGTAATTGATTCCTAAAACCTGATATGTTTTGTTGTCGTCGTAATTGGTTCTCAGCTTATCAATTAAACGAAGTGAATTACCTGCGATCTCAAATGAAAAACGGAAATAAACGAAGTCGCGATAAAGATTTTGTTCCTGTGAATTGTAAATGAAAGTATATCGGCCATTTGTGATCAGATAATTCCGGTAATATAAAATCAATTGTAAATCATTCAATGCAACAAGTTTGTTTACGAATGCCTGCGATAAATTAAAGCTAGAATAATTTATTTCTGCCGGGTAAACAAAATGTTTTTTGTATTTTGATTCTTTGAATTCAAAACCACTCGAAAATACTAAATTGTTTCTGGTGTATTCAGGACGTTTTTGGTAATTGAAATAGGAGGTGAAATTGGTAACAGGATTCGAAGATCTGCTATGGTTGAATTTGGCAAGAGGCCAAAGCAATCTTGGGATTCTAATGCTCAATTCAGGTCCTATTTCATAGGTGTTCAACGAAAGAGGCCGGGCTTGATCAGCACTGGTTGAATCAACAAAATCAGGAATGGACTCAATTTTTGCTCTGATTTTTAATTCGATCAGTTCTGCACTTCGGAATGAGTTTTTATTTCGGTAGGTGAGGTTACCTCCAACTCCAAAGTTGCCTCCATTATGAGTTCCTTCCAACTCGACTTTGTAATCTTGCTTTGCGGATGGACTCAGTGAAATAAAACTGTTTATTAAATGGTAATTTGAACTGTCTTGGGAAGAGGGTTCATAACGGATGTTTACGAAACGGAATAATCCCAGATTCGCTAAACCTTTGTATGTATAGTCTGCATTATTGACTTTATATAAATCTCCTTTTTCAATAAAAATTCTTGAAAGTAGGGCTTCCGGCTTAAACCTCATTTTCTTGAAAGAAGAAGTGAAATGATAATTCTTGTAAACCACCGTATCGGTTGGTATCTTCAGGTTTTTCGCAAGGGGATCGTAATCGGTTTGAATGTAAACATTGTCTATTCGATATACTTTGTGCAGGGGAACTGTATCTCCAAAAGCTACCTGTGTTGGATTTTTAATAACGAAATACACATCGGTTTGCCGTGACTTAAGTGAAGTGTCAACATCAAATGATATGTAAGCCTGACTAAAATCATAATACCCCCTGTTGCGAAGTAGTGTTGTTATACGATCGCGCTCATTTTGAAAATCTGTGGTGCTGTAATTATTGCCGGTTTTAATAAAGGAAGATGCACTATCATTGAGTAAAATCATCCGTATGGAAGGGTCATCGATTTTAAAATTGATATTCCTTAAAGTATAAGCATCCCCGGTATTGATCCGGTATGTTACATGAGCTCTTTTCCTGCGCAGATAGTTTGTGGTATCGGTGACAACCGCATTGAAATAACCATTGTTCTGAAGGAATTGCTTCACCTGCACCCGCGATTTAGCAGTCAATACCGAATCCAGCACTACGGGTTCTTCTCCGATTGTGCGTTTTACCCAACTTTTAAATTTCGTTTGCTTCCCTCTGTTTGCCAGATTATACACCCCTAAATGAAATCTGAAAACACCCAGGATTTTACGATTCGGTTTTTGTTTGAGAATGGAGGTTACACTTTCATTTAATTCGGGCTTATTGCTTCGAATGGTGTTTTTGTGGAGCATGTACTTGTTTTCTCCCAGATCCCTAACCGGACTACAGGATGAAATGAGCCAGGCACTTAAAATAATTAAAAAGCTGACCGGGGTTCCTAAAAATGGAAATGTTGGTTTTCGTTTGCTGAATGACATATATATCCCGGACAATTGCCGTAAAATTACTACTATTTAGTTTTGATTGTTAGTTCCTTAATACGGTTTAAGTAAAAATTGCAAATTTCCAGAACTGCAGCCGCACCGGTTATTTGATTAAATTTGACCCATCCTCAAAGTCCGGTTTGTTTATGAATATCAGTAAGAGTGTTTTGTCCGATATCCGTTCACTTCATCAAACAAAATTTCGCAATGAAACGGGATTGTTTATTGCTGAAGGGGAAAAGGTGGTTGATGAGTTGAAGCATTCCGGTCTGCGAATCAGACTGGTGGCAGCACTTCCTGAATATTTTGAAGAAAATCCATTTACCGGAACAGGAACCATTCTTTATGAAGTTAATGATAAGGATTTGGCAAGAATCAGTTTGCTTTCAACGCCTAATAAAGTGCTTGCTGTAGCCGAAAAACCGGCCATTCCTGAATTCCGGATTACTGGTGATTCAGCTCCAATTGTTCTGCTCGATAGTATCAGAGATCCTGGAAATTTGGGTACCATTATTAGAACTGCAGAATGGTTTGGAGTAAAAAAACTTATTTGTTCTGCCGATTGTGTGGAAACCTACAATCCTAAGGTCGTGCAAAGTGCAATGGGGTCGTTGTTTCGTATGTCAACTTATCGGGGCGATCTTTCTGCATTTATTGCTACTTTAAAAAAGGAGGGAGGCTATCAGGTGTTTGGTGCTGATCTTTCCGGTGAACCTCTGAAGAATGATACTTCCACAAATCATATCGCACTTATTATTGGAAGCGAATCACATGGAATATCTCAGGAAATAATTGGGATGGTGGATCATAAGGTGTTGATTGACAGAAGTGCTGGTTCATCAACAGAATCTTTGAATGCGGCAGTAGCCTGCGGTATTTTACTTTCTCAGCTAACTACCAAATAAAAAGTCCCGGTTTTGTGGACCGGGACAGGAGGTTGAATTCAGGGTTTTGAGATTATATTAGTTTAGTTTACTGGGAACCACCATTTTAAATTCCGGGATTCTTACATAAAACAATTTTTTATCGCTGACTCTTTCCATCAGGTAGGTACCATGCATTTTGCCAAGTTCGGTATTCAAATTGCAACCTGAAACATATCTGTAGGTTTCTCCTTGTCCAAGATAAGGTTGTTCACCCACAACTCCTTCTCCTTCAACTTCCCGTCTGCTGTTATCGGAATCAACAATATGCCAGTGGCGTCGTTTGAGCCTTACTGTTTCGCCACTCTCATTGAGAATGGTAATGCGGTATGCGAAAACATAATGCGATTGGGATGGGTTACTATGAGTTGGCTGGTAAAAAGTTTCTACGGTTACTTTTATTCCTGCGGTAACTTCTGTGATCATAGTCTCGTGTGTGTTAGCGTGTCGACTGTTTACCAAAAGTAAAAAGCTTGTTCATAAAATGAAAGTAAATTTGACCAACTGTTTAAAACTTTAGGCGAATGGTAAAAAAACGCCAACAAATATTAACGGGTTGTTAGCTTTTTAAAGCCAACCAGTTGATCATATCGGCCACCAACAGGCCGGAAATAGACCAAAATCGTGTATTTATTTTCAGTTTCAAAGTGACTTCCTTCTACAATCGACTCATCTGCAATGCGTTTGCCATCGGGAAGAAAAACATACTGATAATCGTAATACCCTTGTTTCAAATATAGAAGTGCTTCATAAGTGCCGTCATCCTCATTGTAAACCATTTTGTTTGAGGCATTTAATTTCCAATCCGACAAAGCTCCAAAGACATAAAAATTACCATTAGTCAGAATTTCGTGCTTCAAAGCGAACTTCACGTTCACATACTCACTTTCCAGTTTATCATCGGAGCCATCCTGATTACGGATCAGGAATTTCCCATTAATGTCATTTTCGGTCACATAACGATCAAATGAGCGACTGATTCCTGGCGCAACAACAACGGTATATCCACTTTCCGCTTTAATAATGTCTTTTACAAATTGTGTGTAAATGCGAAGTGTACGAAGATCAAAAGTCCGGTATTCATTGCCGGCACTAAAGGTATTTTCTTCGTCATAACTGTAATCCAGTTCTTCTTCCTTTAGAAAGAGCGGTTTAAGTCCGGTAACTGCGTTGTCCCACCTTCCATTTTGCATAAGTACCACTTTGATGTCTTCAAATGGATTGGCTAGTGATAAGCCTTTGTGAAAAATGGAGAAATCAATTTCCTGTCTCGAATTCATATCATTGACAATGGTCGCTCGCTGAACGGTGGCTTCAATGGTTGCTCTGTTTTGCACAATCATCAGTCTGCGTGTAATAACCGGCTTTTCAGGAGCATCTTCAGTATAAACTTTCAGTAAATAATTTCCTGATAACATAGGACGAACATCTCTTCCGGGAATTATTAATTCATAATGAGTATAAGGTTGAAGCGTGTTGAAGGAAGATCTGTAATTTTCAATTCTGTCTTGTGCAAAACCAGCCAAATACTCGTTGTCATTCAGATTGGAAGGTTGCCAATTGTAATCACAGTGAATTAATGTATAATTGTAATTTTTGAAGTCTCCATCAAGATCATCAAATGATAAAAGTAATCTGTCGGGACCACCAAGCTCTATAATCGGTTCAGAAAGCCGGATGCCTTCTTGTTCCAGCGTAACAGTTTTGATGTTGTCAGAATAAATGTGATCTTCATAGCGAAGATAATCAGAAGTAAAAAAATCGGTTGAATCCTGCGCCGAAACAGAAGCGCAGAAAAACAGGAAAAGTAATGAACTCAGAATTAAGCTTCCAGTTCTATCATGAGTGAAAACGCTTCTTCCCATTTTTGTTGTTTGTTTAGCAATTCCGATTCAACTGCCTGCAATTGTTGCTTCAGCAGTTTGGTCTTTTCACTGCTGGCATAATTTTCAGGTTCACCCATTTTTACCAATAACGATTCTTTCGTTAATTTGAGTTCATCCAGTTCTTTCTCCAACGTTTTTACGGTGGTACTTAGTTTCTGATGTTGCTTTTTTTTATCCTTATCGGGTGACTGAACAGTTTCTTTAACAGCTACAGGGGCTGCCACTTTCACAGGTTCTTTCTTAGGTGCTTTTTCTTTTTCAGCTTTATTTCTTTCCTGCCACTCTTCAAATTCCGCATAGGTGCCCGGATATTGTTTCAGCTTTTTATCTTCAATATACCAGATTTTATTTGCAACCTCTGCCAGGAAAAAACGATCGTGAGACACGATTACATAAGATCCTTTAAAGTTTTGTAAAACCTGAATCAGGATATTTACCGATTGAATGTCGAGGTGATTGGTAGGCTCATCCAGCAACATGAAATTTGCTTTGGTAAGAATGGTTCTTGCCAATGCTACACGCGACTTTTCCCCACCTGAAAGCACACGAATCTTCTTGAAAACATCACCGCCCTTGAATAAAAATGCTCCAAGTAATGTTCTCAAAGTGGTGTCACTTTGTTCCGGAGCACAATGCTGCAGTTCTTCCAGCAAGGTAAAATCAAGTGTGAGACTTTCCAATTGGTGCTGTGCATAAAATGCTTTGATAACATTATACCCGTTATGAAATTCTCCTACATAAGGTTCACTTTGGTCAATCATCCGTAACAACGTCGATTTACCCTTTCCGTTTGCACCAATCAGCGCTATTTTATCGCCACGCTCAATAGTTATCTGGGTATCATGAAATATTTCAAGATCCTTGTATTTCTTCTCCCTTACATCCATTTCAGCAATTACCTTTCCGGGCTGAACATTGAAGTTGAAATTAATATTTATAGTAGCTGAGGGATCTGCAACATCATTGATACGTTCAACACGTTCCAAAGCCTTAATCCTAGATTGTACTGCCTTTGCTTTAGAAGCTTTTGCACGGAATCGCTCAATGAATCTTTCCTGTTCCTTTAAATATTTTTCCTGATTCTTAAACTGACTTCTTTGCATGTCTTCTGAAAGTTCTTTAGCTTCCAGATAAAAAGTATAGTTACCGGTATAGGTGGTGATTTTGCTGTTCGAAATCTCAGCGATTTTTGTCACAACTCTGTCCAGAAAAAATCTGTCGTGAGATACAATTACAACAGTTCCTTCATAATTATCAAGATATTCTTCAATCCATTCAATGGATGGAAGGTCCAAGTGGTTGGTAGGCTCATCCAGCAAAAGTAAATCGGGTTTTCCTAAAAGAATTTTTGCAAGCATCACCCTCATGCGCCATCCTCCGGAAAATTCATTCAAAGGACGAGTCAAATCTGTTGTTGAGAATCCTAATCCCTCTAAGACCGATTCTGAACGCGAACGCAACTGATATCCATCCAATGCTTCGAAATGTGATTGTGCATCATGAAGGGCATTTAGTACATTGTCAGAATGGTCCGTTTCAAGCAAATGAAGAAGTCGGTCGATTTCAGCTGCAAGTGCATTTTGTTTTTCGAAAGCTTCCATGGCCACTTCCAAAATCGACTTTTGTGATTCGTAGGAGAGCAAATCCTGGTTCAAAAAGCCAATGGTAAGATCCTTCCGTTTGGTTACTTCTCCACCGGATAACTGGTATTCACCATTGATGATCCGTAGTAAGGTCGATTTACCTGTGCCATTTGCACCGATAAGGCCGATTTTTTCAAAAGGTTTAATATGCCACGATGTATCTTTATACAGGTATCGTGAACCGAATTCGAAGCTAATGTTATTGAGAACCAGCATGGTTTATTTTGGAAAGGTGCAAAGGTAGCGAAAAATGACGTGCTAAAAACTTAAAAACGACTTATAAAGCTGTTGCAGATAGGCTTTCGCAATCTTGTTCTCTGTGGAATCTGCTGAAACTGACACATCTTTGGAATCCAAACGAACAATTGTATTTCCCTTTGGATGGACCCATGAAATGGCATAGTCGAGGGATAAATAGGCAAATGGATTTTGACTTTTGACCATTAAGTTACGGCTCCAGGGGAAGTCATTGTGGCTATAATTAAGCGCCGAAAGAAGGGTTGCGGGTAAATCATTCTGATTCCCAATAGCATCCACTTTTGTGCCGATTAATTCCTGTTTTAACGGATTTCCAAAAATGAGCATCGGAATTCTCCTGATTAAAGGATCATCAAATGATCGGTTCAATGGCAGCCGGTGACCATGATCAGCAACGAGGATAAAGATGGTGTTGGCATACCAGGGCTCATTTTTTGCCTGAGCAAAATATTTTCCAAGGCAATAGTCAGTATACCAGGCCGATTTTTTAAATAGTTCGGGTTCTGAAGGATCGTTAAATGGAGTTTGAACAGGAACTTCAAAGGGTTCATGAGTGCTTAATGTCAGCAATGTTGAAAAGAAAGGCTGCTGTGAAGTTTTCAAATCTTTTAACTGACGGTTCAGTACCGCCTCATCATGCGCTCCCCATTTACTATTCATTACATCATCATCAAATGCTTCTTTGCCCGTAATTTTTTTAAATCCCGTAGCTGATAAATAGTTGTACATATTTGCAAATCCCAATTCACCACCATAGTAGAAGGATGTTTGATAACCTTCTTTGGAAAATACATTTGCCATGGAAGGTAGGTGAGAAGCTTTGGCAGGGAAACGGATTATTGAGTTGTTTGGCTGAGAAGGATATCCGCTAAGCGCAGAAACTAAAGCCTGATCTGTTCGGAAACCGGATGAATATACAGATGTAAACAACATGCCTTGATTACTAAGCTTTGAAAAGTTTGGCGTTACTCCCGCAATTCCCCCCAGAGGCTCAATGATGTCTGCTGTCCAGCTTTCCAGTAAAATTAACACTACATTGGGCTTACTAACCGGATTGAAAATTTTATCAGGTGCACTATTCTGTGAATAGATTCCTGCTACAATTTGCCTGGATTCTTCTTCTGAAAACCATTGGTAAGGGT
>CAUJFJ010000315.1 GCA_963169675.1 Bacteroidota bacterium | reverse complement strand
CTGCAAATGGAATCACGTGGTTATGTGGTTCCTGAATCTTTCACACACGGAACCAGTGATCAAAGAATGTTCTGGTTTAAAAAAGGTTTTCAAAGTGGCTTGATGAGTGATGGTGATACTTTTAAACGTGGCGTAGTTAATTAGGTAGTTAATTAAGTGGTTAATTAAGTGGTTAATTAGGTAGTTATTCCATGGATCGCCTTCGGCTCTGGGAATAAATAGAGTTTCGCCTGCGGCTCAGGAAATAAATAAAGTTTCGCCTGCGGCTCAGGGAATTAAATCGAGTTTCGCCTTCGGCTCTGGAAATTAAATCGAGTTTCGCCTGCGGCTCAGGAGAATATAACGGCAGTCAAGTATGGGGATCTCTGATCACTTTGCAGAATAAAAAAAACGACCTCTTTGGAGGTCGTTTTTTATTTTAAAGATCTTGAAAGAATATTATTCCACTTTCATCTTTTTGATTACCGGAACAGGGCCCGGACAATGTTGAGAGTGGCAGGCCAGGCATGCATTTACCATATTATTGTAAGTTTCAACACGGTTTTCAGTTGTGGATGACGCATAATTTTTTACACTCGAAATATATAATTCTCCAAACTGATTATAGAAATCACTCTTCGTATTATTTTCTGAAATCTTTGCAGTAAACAACTTATTGAAGGCAGCTGGAAATGGAGCAGGTGTTTTGCCGGCTTTCAAATCAGCTTTAGCCTGATTGGTATATTTTTGCATATCTCTCATCAGCAACGAAAGTTCACTTGAGCCATTTGGATTTACATCCATAGTATCGGCAGCAGCTTGTTCAATCAATCCTGATTCAGGTCTGATTGCCTGAAAGGCTAATACTCCTGCAATCAGAGCGATGATAATGATAACTTTTTTCATGTTTTTAATTTAATGAAATTTTTAAAATTCGACTACCAGATTTTCACTCTTAAACTATCAGCTCTTCTCATGAAATCACCTTCTTTAATATTAAAGGTTTCATAAAACTCAGGCATATTCGATAATGGTCCGATTACCCTGTATTTTGCAGGCGAATGCTCATCGCTTTTTACCTGTGCTGCAAGAGATTCCGGACGCTCATTGATCATCCATGCCAATGCATATCCCAAAAAGAATCTTTGGTCAGGTGTAAGACCGGCAATTACTTGTTTGTCGATATATTGTTTTGTTTTTTTGAAAGCTTCATAGCCCATGATAATTCCACCTAAGTCTGCAATATTTTCTCCTTGTGTAAGTTCACCATTGATTCGCAGACTGTCAACAGGATTGTATTCACCATATTGCTGAACAATCATTGCTGTTTTAGCATAGAAGCGCGAACTGTCTTCTGATGTCCACCAGTTATTCAGGTTTCCTTTTTCATCATACTTACTTCCCTGATCATCGAATCCGTGTGTAATTTCATGTCCGAATGTAGAACCCCCAATGATAGAATAAAGAATGGCATCATCAGCTAATACTCTTTCATAACCCGGAACAATGATATTACATCCCGGAACAACGATCTCATTGTTTGAAGGATTGTAGTAAGCATTGTACGTTTGAGGATACATTTCCCATTCATCCCGGCGCACCGGATTACCAAACTTATTCACCATGTAACGCATTGCCCACTCATTTGCATTCATCACATTGCGGGCGTAGGAAGAACGGTCAACAGTAAGACTACTCATATCTTTCCACTTATCTGGATAACCAACTTTCATTACAATGGTGCTCAATTTAACAAGCGCTTTTTCTTTGGTCACATCACTCATCCAATCAAGATTCTTAATACGATCGGCATAAACATCCTTTATAGCACTTCCAATTTCAGTAAGCTTTTCTTTCGTTCCTTTAGGAAGATATTCATCTACATAAACTTGTCCGATTAATTCTCCCAGCGCAGAGTTGGTCTGATCCGTAACTCTTTTCCATCTTGGTTTTGGCTCTGTTACACCGCGTAGTGTTGTGCTGAAAAAGTTAAAATTTTCTTTATAGGTATTATCATCAAGATAACTTGCAAGACCGCGAACCAGATGATAACGCAGATAATCTTTCCAAACATCCATCGAAGTTTTTTCCAGCATAGTATTTAATGCTTTCAATACTTCAGGCTGGCCAACAATTACTGTATCAACATCCTGTAAACCGCATGCCGTAAAGAATGTATTCCAATCGAATGCAGGTGTCATTTGCTGCAGTTCAGCAACAGGCATTTTATGATAATTCTCTAATGGGTCACGGGTATCTTCGCGCTTACGTGATGCTTTTGCAAGTGTAGTTTCTAAATTCATAAATGAGGAGGAACTGCCGGAAGCTTTCTTCTCATCATTACCCATCAATTGAAACATATTTTTCAAATGAACAGGAAATTTCTCACGAATCTTCAATGCACGATCATCGGAATCCACATAGTAAGTGCGATCAGGTAACGACAATCCTCCCTGTGAAATAAATATTGCATATTTATCACTTTGCTTGTCATCTTGTCCCACATAAAAATTAAATAACGGAGCACCTGAAACCATATGAATTTTTGCAACAGCTTTTGCAAGTGAAGCTTTATCGTTGATGGCTGCAATCTGATCCAGTTCAGGCTGAAGTGCAGTTAATCCAAGTTTATTATTGTTGATGCTATCCATACCCGAGAAAAACATATCTCCAATTTTTTGTTTTGGACTTCCTTTCGGAGCATCTTTAAGTGCAGCCGATGATTCACAAATCTGACGTACCTGAGCATTTATGGTATCGCGAATAAGCTGCCAAAGTCCATTGCTTTGTTCACTTGCAGGAATTGGATTTTTCTTAAACCAGCCATTGTTGGCAAATAAGAAAAAGTCATCACCCGGTTTAATGGTTGAGTCGATGTTGGAAGCTAAAAAATCGGGACCGGCTGTATCATGACCCGAATCTTTTTTCGTTCCGCAGGATGTTAATACAAAGGGGATCAGAAGGACTGACCAAAGTAATTTTTTCATGTTTCGAAAGGTTTCAAGTGCCAAAAGTAAGCATAATCAGGCAATTATAACCACTTTTAGCTCTGATTCGTTTAAACGTAAAATTTCGCAACTAATTGTATATCAAAATAATACAAAATAACATCACCAATTCATGGCGTTTGGAAAAGTGTGAATAAGCACCTAATTTAGTAGGGATGCTTTTTACTGAAATTTCACAGGGTTAAATTTTTAAGAAATGAGAGTTATTGGAATCGCTTTTATGTTGTTGCTTCAGGCGAATTTAGGTGTGCATGCTCAAAATTTGAATCTCGGACTGGTTGCCTGTTATCCTTTTTATGGCAATGCCAATGACGAAACCGGAAATGGAAATAATGGTACCGTCAACGGACCAATCTTAGTTAATGACCGCTTTGGGCAACCTAATGGTGCTTATCAATTCGACGGCATAGATGATTACATCGATATTGGCTTATATGGAAATATGAGTCAGTCGAATTCGTTTTCATTGAGCACCTGGATTCAACCAAAACAGGTGAAGATACAAACGTTATTTATGATGATGCCTGATGATTTTAATGATCGATTAAATTGTATGTCTTTTTATTCTCACTATGGTGTTTCCACAACAGTTCTTGATCTAGGTTAGTGCACCACAGGGGGTCTTTTATTTATGATGGGAACTCCATTTTCGAACGCATGTCA
>CAUJFJ010000314.1 GCA_963169675.1 Bacteroidota bacterium | reverse complement strand
GTAAATGTTGAAGAATTTGGATTATAAGATCCATAATATAAATCACCAATTGTTCCAATCGGATAAGTTCCCGGAACTACAGTTTCAGGCAAAGTCAACCCTACCGATTTGCTTCCTTGATTGTCAGATGCTGTGAGTTGGAGATTACCTAAAGCTACTGTACCTACGATAGCAGCAGGTGTAAAAGTTGTACCATCAATTTTTACTGTGAAAGTACTGTTTCCAGAAGTAGAAATAGTAGTAGCATATGTAACATTAGTGAATACTCCATCTGTAATATTTTTGAAAGTGTTATCTAAAGGACGGAAGGCTTTAAAATTAAAAGTACCAGACATTTTCTTAGCAACAGTATCCAGTGCAGTTACGATAAAGGTTCCTGTACAAGTTGGATGTCCTTGTGATACCCATCCAGAGGCAGCGGATCCGTTTGGATCTAATGCAAATGAACCTCCATTGCTACTTCCGTCTCCAATATCAATTGTATCACCGGCAGCTATAATGTCCTGTATTGAAACAGTGATCATTGTTGAATCGTTTGCTACACCATTTATTCCTGAAACACCATTCATAATTGATCCTCCAACCCGGTTCGTCATTGAAGACCATGCCACACCATCTACTTTTGCAGTCATAGTTCCGACTACTGGAGTTGGAGTATTGGTTGTTCTGTTATCGTCATCTTTGCTACAACCGGTAAACATAAATAACATTGAGGAAGCAAGTATTCCTGTAGTTAAAGCATTCATTAATTTCATGATTTTTTGGGTTTAATTTTTAGTAAAAGTATAAAAAACCCTTCAGGAATAGTAACAAAAACGAAATATCTATTTACTTGATGTTCAATAGTTTAAATTTCCACATATTGACTTTTAAATCATTATCTAATACTTTTTACTTACTTCGTTTAGTCACCTAAAAGTCAAATAACCTTATATTATTGATGCTATTGGAAAACAACTCTACCGGTAATTCTGGCATTTCCGGAAAGATTTGAAATATCAAAGAGATACAATCCGGAAGAAAAATCTGCACTATTTACTACAAAGAAATCTTGTTCAGTAGTTGAAACAAAAACTATCTTACCTGCAGCATTGTAAATAGTAATCTGATGAGTGCTCATTTGCTTATTGGTGAAGAAAATTTTTCCTGATGACTTAATCGGATGCGGCCTTATTTGATAACCAGAACTTCCGATATCAATTATTTCAATTTTTACAGTTTCAGAAAACCCATAATTCCCCAATTCAAGTTTGTAGCAATTGATGGCATTCTTGATAGGACTTACATCCACAAAAGAATAGGGTTCGGGTTGGGAAAGATTTCCGCATACTCCCTGAATGTCGCCGATGATTTCAAAATTTACTCCATCAATGGAACGAAAAATTGTTATTCCGTTACAGGTGCTTCCTGATTTAATTACCCAATTAAGTGTAACATTCCCATCAGCCTCAAAACCATTGAAGTTATTTAAAATAGTAACATCCTGTCCATGAGCATTAGAAATAAATAATAAAGAAAAGTGATAAAGGATGCACAGCTTAACAACCAAATTCCGGATCATACACCAAAGATAGTCCGAAACAACCAAATAAGCAAGTACATTCCTTTATCATTGTTGCTTCAACAACCTACCAACACACTCAATAAGCCAGTGCTGTTTTTACCTGTTTTTAACCAGTTTTAACGTAGTGACTTTATTACCTGCAAAAGCCCTTACAAGGTATGTTCCCCCGGGAATAATGCTTACATTTATTGGTTGAGCAAAATTTATATTACCAATTTGCTGCACCCATACCTTTCCATTTACGTCAACAATTTCCCAGGAATCATATAATTGATTTGAAGCATTTTCTATTTTCACAAATGAATCAGCAGGATTTGGATATAAATTAAGATCGTTTATCCGTTCGGGCGATTCCAAAAAGTCACTAAGCAAGCAGAGTGTTGGCGAACCTTCAATATGACAATAAATTGCATTCACTGCGATGCCGGTTATCAAGGTACTAGCACCTGATGGATATCTGATTTCAAGTGAATCAATAACGGATGCATCGCCCAATCCAAAATGTAAACGCATGTCATGCTGACTTTGAAAACTATTTTGAGCCAACAACTCCCGGGTCTGCCAATAGGAATTTCCATTTATGGTAGCTTTCAAACGCACCATGGTACCAATTGCTGAAACACCTGAAGCAACTCCTTCGCATTTCAGCATCACCCAATTATTCGTGTTTACGTTATCATTCCGAAAAAGCGCTCTTGCGGATCCGCTTCCGTGCATGAATAAATCAAGATCACCATCATTATCATAATCGCCATTAGCAATTCCACAGGTACCGGCAACACTTAATTGAATTGCATTTGCAAATGTGGCGTTACCATTATTCAGATATAATTTTACAGGAACATTATCGGATGAAATCAGCACATCAAGATCGCCGTCATTATCATAATCGCCCCAGGCATTAGCAAGGTTAGGATTTGTGGTTGTAAATGGAAATTGTTTTTCAACGTATATGCCTGCATCGTTACTGTAAAAACGTGTTTTGGCACCTGCATAATTTGTCAGACAAAGATCCAAATCGTTGTCATGATCATAGTCGATAAAATTGTAACATTGTCCGTCCTGTAACTGAGAAGCAAATAATTCAGAGGTCATCAATAAAAGTGAATCAGAACCGGTTTCTATTTTCATATTGCGGTAACAAAAATCGGGGCCTGGACCACCACCGGGTCCACTGGCAACAAATAAATCCATGTCCCCATCCAGATCATAATCGCTCCAGTAAGGAACCGTATAAGGTTTGACAGAATCGGTGAGTGTATAACCCGTCAACATAACTGGATTAACTGCATTTGTTGAATTGAGATAAAGTTTTGATGGAAATGGCCCGGTAGTATGGAATCCTGCCGCATGAGCAAAAATAAAATCTGGGTATGCGTCATTATTCATATTGCCAATAGCGCAACCCCAGGAAGGATAGTTGTTTAATCCTGGTATTTGTGAAGATATATCGGTGAATGTGCCGGTACCATCATTCAGATATACTCCTGAAGGATCCTGCGCAACAATACAATCCAGATCTCCATCCTGATCGAGATCAGCAAAACTGGCCCCACCAGGGTTTTGAATAGGTGCAAAAGGAAGGTTTATCAGTTGTGTAAATACCCCATTCCCATCATTCCGGAATAATTTGTTTGGAGCTGCGTAAAGATCAATATCCTGGTCATTGTCGAAATCGACCCAGGTGGCGCCTTTATATATGCCTGCCGTTGTGAATGTGGTTACAGGGTTGGATGCATCAATAACTTTTGTGAAGCCTCCTTGAGCAAGCAATACGTTGCAGGAAGCCATCACAAGTAATAAATGTTGAAGAAGTGTTTTCATGGTTTTTTTCTTCAAAAGAACCCATTGTTTGTTCCTATAGAGGTAAAAGTGATAAACCTTTACCTATTTAAAAGAATTTCCTGCAAAAATTACCTTCTAATCTTTCAAAACAAATGAAGCAAATTGTTTGCGATATTCAGTCGGTGTAATTCCCGTTGATTTTTTAAAAGTACTGTTAAACGTTACTTTATTATTGAATCCCACCTGATAAGCAATCTCGATCACATTCAATTTATGTTTATTAGGATCAGCCAAAAGTGATTTAGCTTCTGCAATGCGAAGGGAATTAATATATTCAAAAAAACTCATGCCTTTGCGGTCATTAATAACCTGAGAAAGGTAATGTCGCGTTGTACCAATGGCATCAGCAAGTTTTTCGAGCCTGATTTCAGGGTCCTGATATAACTTTCTCTCCTTCATGGCTACGTCCAGTAAATCAACAATTTCATTGCTTACATCAGTAGCCAATGCCGATGTTTTGTATTTTACAGGAAGTTGAACCGATTCAACCAGACTGAAACCGCTGAATACTTTTGGTTGTAAATATCCAAACCAGGCAATGAAAAAAATAGTGAACATCATTGAAAATGAAATCATATAATCCCATTCGACACTAAAAAACTGAAACCTTACCAGTACAAAATAGGATGTATAACTTATGATAAATGCTAAAAACAAACCCGTTAACCACCTGAACCAAACTCTGACTTCAGGGTTAGAAGTACTATGTGATTTAAAAGTAAACCATATCAAACAATAGTAAATTATCATGTGTGCTATTCGTGGCCAGGCTAACCATTGCCATCCACGCATGGGTTCGGGCCACATAAACAAGGACGGGAGAACTCGTTTATTTTCCATCCATGCCTGCTTAATTTCAGATGAGGACAAGAGGACAGGTAATTGATAAATAGTAAACAGTAAAAAGGGAAGCAAATGCCATAAATCTTTTTTTGTCAGTTCATGCGTTCCAAAAACTCCTTTAAAATAAAAAAATAGAATGACCCCAAAAAGCAACGGAAAATTTTCAGTGAGTTGCATAAAATGAGGCCAGTAATAAAGGTATTTGGTCCAGTAAAGTACATATTCAAACAAAGTAACCGAAAACAAAAAAATCAAGGAGGCCAATAATCTGTTAGCTGTTTTGTTTTCTTTTCCGGTTATAAAAAGTACAACTGAAACAAAAAGCCCCTGTACGGAAGCAAACAAAAATACGGAAGTCCAGGTATCGAATGAAGGTTGATTCATGTTTACAAAGAAAAGATAGAAAAGAATACAATTGGTAAGATATTATAAAACTTTACTTTTATAATGCTCTGAAAATGAAATGCTTTCCAAAATTTCTTCTTCCGAAGGTCATACCAAAAAGCAAACCACCCGAAGTGCTGCTTAGCATTCGGGTGGTTTCAAACTTGTATTCCTTAAGGTTAATTATTCTGTTTTTACCAGTTTAATCGACTTGACTTCTGATCCTACCGTAAGAGTAGCTGTGTATAATCCTGCATTCAGCAGAGACCCCTGAATAGTAAAGGTGTTACCTGTGAAAGTTTCTGAAACAACTTTCCTTCCTAACACATCTACTACATCAATATAAATCTGTTGGTCTTCAGCATTGATTTGTAAATCACTCAAGGTCACGATAAAATCTTCGGAAGATGGATTCGGAAAAACAGCAACACTCCACGCACTAAATTCAGAATCTGATTCTCTGCATGAGAAAGATACAGGTAAACTTCGGGCAGATCCCATTCCACAACTATTTATCCCTTTAACTATTACATTTCCCGGAGTAGTTTTGAAATTTACGAAAACAGCCGGTGAAGTTGTAGTCAATGTGGCACTTGTCGATAACGTAGTACCATCAAAAATACGGGTTCCTGAAGGAACAGTCCATACATAAGATGTTACATTCGAAAGTGGGGTGATTGAGTATGGTACACTTTGCTGGTTTGCACATACGGAAGACGGACCGGTAACAGATGCTGGAGTTGCTGGGGTTCCTTTAACAGTTAGCTTTCTGATGGAACTTGTTCCACATGCACTATTGGCTGTTACATTAATGACTCCGGTACTAAAGTTTGAAGGGAAATTTACTACGATCGAATTGGTATTTTGTCCGGATACAATATTGGCACCACCCGCATTTGTCAATGTCCAATTATGAGTCACACCTGGATAAGCAGGGACTGAATATGCGATCCCATTCAAATTGCACAATGCTGTTGCTGGCCCGGTTATAACTCCGGGAATTGCAGGAGAATTTCTTCGAATAAAAGTAGTGCGTGCAGCACTGGATGCACAACTATTATTTGCAATCACTTTCAATGAATCACTTGCTGTAAATGCTGAAGTGAAATTCACCGCAATCGTTCTAGTTCCCTGACCACTCACTATCACACCACCTGCAGGGGGAATCCATGTATACGAAGTTGCACCGGCAACATTGGCAACGGAATATGTTTTAGTTTCACCGGGACAAACTTTTGTATTCCCTCCTACTGCCTGAATTGTACTTGGTGTTGCAGGAGCATTTGCCTGACAACATGCAAAGTATCCTTCAGCCTTAGAAAAAGCATCTGCTGCTATTTCAATGGCAATAAGTCGTCCAGGAATATCATCACAAGGTGGATGAATGCCACCCCAAATTCTCGACATCGACGATTCATCTGCAGCATCCTGATAAGTTGCCCATTGCAAAGTAATATCCTGACTTGGTCCATCTTCAAAAACAAGAAACTCATCTTGCTCTGCTGTAAATTCTCCTAATCCTCCCGGGAAATAAGGGCTACCGGTGAAGTCTGTTAAAATCTCTGCAGCGGCTCTGGAATAAGTAGAGTGCCCGGAAATAAATCCTGCAAAAGGAGGGGTTACGAAAGAAGGTCTTTGGTAAGGCAACCAGTTTTCTGCAAGTATCCAACCTGATCCTGCTTCATCAGTATCAACATTATTAATTACACTATGACCTCTCCAAGCAAATAACTTTATTTTACCAACGTTCGCTGAACCATTCGCTAACGGATCACCTGGCAATACCAGTTCAATATATCCGGGAATCAGAGGTAATCCTGCAGGATGATAAGACAAAGCTGTTGAGTCACTACTTTGTCCAAATTCAGCCATTGCACGAATAGCAGAAATTGGTCTTATATAATCGTACCAACCTTTCATTCCCCACGCAGTAATTGCAACATCATGCATTGCACCACCTAATGCAAGATAGCCCTTTACATCCCACTCCAGATCATTTAAAGGAGTTCCTGTGCCTTTATATTGTTTTGTTTGCAATGGATGATCTGAAACATAATTGAACAGTGTAAACCAATGTCCGGGAGGTGTTTCAGAATCGGGACCATCGGCCCAGAATTCTGCTAGCACTCGTGCATAATCTCCGCGTTTAACAACATTCGGAGCATAAGGTGCTCCTGTCACCGGATTTACAGGATGACCAACATTGGTAGTTCCCCCGGCGGTGAGATTATAAAATGAAGGATAATCATTAAACGATGTTGGAAGTGCATTTCTGTTACCCTGAGTTGCAGGAGAAATATCCCAGGTAACACCATCGGTTGCATCCAAATGTGAAGACCATACTGATACTAATGCGAAATTAAATTTGTACTGATCAGATGTTCCGCTGCCATCCATTTGCAATAATGGAGGTGTCCCGGGATCATGATAAACTTTATAATCGAATCCATTTCTTTGATGCACTGTTAAGTCTGTGCTTTTTAATGCGAATGGTTTAACCTTTCCCCATTCAGGACTAAGAAATGGTGGTGTTGCCCCAGGAATAGGATTACCACTTTGATCAATGAACAAATCAAGAGTCAATGGTTGCCATCTATTTAAATCAGAGATATTCGGGTTACCGGGAACATCCACATTTAATGGTTGATTCACCGGTGCATAACTAGTGTTTGCGTAAGCATTTTGTTCGTTAGAACCATCCTGTAATCCGAAACTAATATAACATTGTGCGATGTAATTTCCCAGCGCTGCAGCATTTCCTGTTGAATAATCGGTACTTACAAATGTAGTATCATAGCCTAATGTGTCCATGTGAACATTATAAGCAACATTTAACAAGTGAGCCTGTGGTGAATTTACAAAGCGATGTTTTAACAACCGGTATGATGCATAACTGATTGCCATATTACGATCGGCTTCAACTGTTGAAGAAGCAGGAATTCCGTTAAAGGCGCAGGTAAAACCATCCACTGTTTTGCCAAGTAAAAAAGCACAGGACGAACTATCATAAGCCGACCAGGCATCCCACATAGCTGCAGAGACATGGAATAAATTTCTTGCATGAACTGTAGGGCGTGCAAAATCTCTTCTGATAGATGCAAGCAACAATTCGTTCCATTGACGAGCTATGCTATTGTCAGTACTTACAGTGGGATAATCTGTTGGTGGTGCACAACCCGGATCGGGATTTGTTGGACAAGGGTCGCATGCATCCGGTAAACCATCCTGATCATAATCGGAGGGATTAGGTGCCAATCCGCAATTATCACTCATGATTAACCCGTAGCCTCCACAAAAACCGGTCACAAAATCTTTTAGTCCGTCACCATTAATATCGATCCATGCAAAATCATAACTGTTATCGGCCCAGGTAAATATAGTAGAACCATAAGGATCAGAAAACACGCCATTATCGTTTCGATAAATCGCCATTCGTCTGCTGCTGTTGCAAGGAGGGATATCGACATCAACATCTGCAATACCAATATCCATATCTCCATCTAAATCCAAATCAGCTGCATGAACATTTCCGCCGAATCCACCGGTGCTTGTAAAACCTAAATTAGTTTTGGTAACATTCAAACTGGTGTTAGCAACAAAAGAATTCACTGTTAAAAGGTAGTCAGTTCCATCATCTACTACATACAAATCTTTTTTACCATCCAGATTAAAATCTGCAATATCAAACATGTATGGTGAAGAAGTTGGTACTAAATTCTGCCAATTAACAAAATTTCCAGTACCATTATTAAATAAAACTATTACGCCTCGTGCATTCCAGGGAGCTACATTGTATAAGGTGGTATTTTTTATGATGTCATTGTCACCATCATTATCCATATCAGCAATTTGAACTGCAGTTCCGAAAGCTGAATTTCTCAGTGTTCCCAGACGAGCAGCACTTTCATTGGTAAAAACTCCAGAACCATTATTGATCAATAAAAAATCTTTTGCTGTACCACCGCCAGAATTTGGTTTGTAATTTACAAAGTATATATCAGGCGAACCATCGCCGGTTACATCGCCACCCCAGACTGCACAAAATAAAGTAGCGTCTTCGGTAAGCACTGGAAAACGTGTTGCCGATTCATTCACCAAACCAAGCCAATTTCCTAAACCATCATTACCTAAATTTCTATAATAAGTAGGTTGCTGACTGAATGTGTTTGCTATAATTACATCCTTCCAGTTATCACCATCGAAATCTCCAACATAAACGTCGCGTGCGAAATTGACTGAAGAAATAAACTCCGGTGCATACAATGCTGTCTGATCAACGAGCACTCCTCCGATGTTCATCAATAATAAATTCGACTTACCGGGTTGTGTAGATGTTGAAAAAGGTTGCTTTCTTACAACTATCAAATCTTCTTTACCATCATTATTTAAATCAGCAGGCCACATGTCCTTTTCTTCCGGGTCACTATTAGCAACTGAAGTTAATGTAAGCCTGGTTCCCGTCTCATCCTGCCAATCGAGCCATTGAGCCGACACATTGGAAGGAGCTGCACAAATTATCAGTAAAATAACTTGAAGGCGAATGGCTGATACCGGTACATACCGGATCAATGCAAATAATCTAAGAAGCATGTGTTGAAGGTTTTTGGTTAGGTGTATTCAAACTTACAAATTAGTTTCAAAATCTGCAATAGAAAATTGGCAAGTCTGAACGTTGTCCTATACAGCAACCCTAACTTCTTACTATCCTAATATTAAGGCAATTAACCATTTATGAAAAAAGAATTGATATTAGGTTTGATCCCGGTTTTAAAGAAACATTAGCTGAATAAATCAGAATTTGGAATAAAAAAAAACAGAAAAACATCCTGACCTGAAAAATGCAATGTTAATTTTTCTCTGCGATATAAAATATATAATCACCGATATCATTTTCATATTTCTTCATAATATCATGAATTACTCCCGATGCAATATCCTGCTCGAGTTTAATCAAACCACTTTTTACTTCATCAGGATCTGAAAATGCTGTAAACGATGAAATTCCATTTCTTACTTCAGGATCGAGATATTTTTCCGGTCTTCGTTTATTAGAATAAAAAAAATGATCGGTAAGTTCATCATGGACGAAGTAGTTTTCAGTTGAGACAACAGAGAACCCCACATTACGAAGCCACGATTTCATTTCTTCCTTTTCAGGAACAATAGCTGCCGATCGCCTGATCATTTCCGGAAAATAGTGGACATGCCAATAATTAAATAATTGTTCGGGTGTAAAACTAAGGAGCACCAATCTGGAACCGGGTTTCAGGATGCGAAAAATTTCACTCAATCCTTTTTGTTTATCTTTCCAATGGTGGAATGTAAACATAGCAGTTGAGCCATTAAAGAAGGAATCATCAAATGGTAGCTGCTCTACAAAGGCCTTTTTAATGATTGATTTGCAACGATTCAAAGCTGTGGCGAGCATCACATCAGAAGGTTCTACACCATAAAAATCAAAGCCCTTTTCAAGAAAAACTTCTAAATAATTGCCGGTACCGCAACCTACATCCAAAAACAAGCCGTTGGTTTGAGGCTGAAGGAGTGAAAGCATCTTATTTGCTATCCACGGGTCAGCGCTTCTGGTATTGTTATAATTTTTCCCGATGGTGTTGTAAATAGGTTTCGAAGAATCCATTGAAGTCTAATCTGATTTGCAAAGGAAACCTATTTTTCGAAAAGAAAAGAAATTATTTTACTTCAGCTGACTAACTACTTCATCTTTACCAATAAATCCTTTGTGCATCCAAATCATTTCTTTGTTTTTATATACCTGAAGAACGGGCAATGCATCAATATTTAATGATTTACATAGTGCAGCATGATCATCGGCATTTATTCTTACAACAGTAACTGTGGATGCCATATCGCGATCAATTTCATCGAGGTAAGGTTTCATTTTTTTACATGGCGCACACCAATCGGCATAAAAATCGACCAAAACTATTTTTTCACTATTGATGAGATTGTTAAATTCGGCCATTGACATGCCTGAATTCATCGAAGCCTTTTTGGTGACTTCAGGCATGTTGGCAGATCTCCATTTCATAATTCCACCGGTTAATTCATATACCTGAGTAAAACCGTCAGCACGCATGGCAGCAGCAGCAGATGCACTTCGGTTACCACTCATGCAATAAACAAAAACGGGTTCATTTTTATTCAATGCTTTAATCTGATTTTTAAACTCTGACCCATTCCAGTCGGTATTTAATGCATCAGTAAGATGTCCTTTTGAATATTCGCCGGGAGTTCTTACATCCAATACTACTGCATCCTTAGTTTCTTTAATTTTTTGTTCAAAAGCTACAGGCTCCAATAGAAATGCGGCATTTTGCTGTCCGTTTGAACAACTTGCCAAAAGAGACCCGAGAAATAAAACTACAATAAATAATTGCTTCATGAATTCGTATTTTGATTAATAACCTGTTCTAACACTGATGCCTGAACTACACCGGATTGTCTCCATACTATCTGACCATTTTTAAAGAGAGCCAGAGTAGGGACTCCCTGAATGTGGTACACATTGGCAGCGGAGGGATTTTTATCGACATCTACTTTGATGATGGTAGCCTTCTGCCCTATTCTGGACTTGAGGTCTTCAAGGATTGGTTTCATCATTTTGCAGGGTCCACACCATTCTGCATAAAAGTCGACCAGTGTTGGTGTATTGCTGTTAATTATATCAGAGAATGAAGTCGCCATATTAATTTACAATTATTGTAGGGTGTAAAATTACTTTCGATTTAATAGAATTCGAGATAAGGCAAGCGGCTTCACTCTTCATAAGAATTCTTTCAGCACGCTCGTGATCGCCTGATTTATTGATAGTAAGAACCGGGTTTAAAATAATTTCAGTCATCAGATACTTCCCATCAACCTGTTCCAGTTTACCTTTCGATTCGCATTCAAATTTAGTAAATTCAAGTTTAGAATTAGCAGCAATGGCTAAAAATGTAGTCATAAAACAACTGTTAACCGAAGCAGTCAATAAATGTTCAGGGGACCAGGTTCTTTCTATCCCACCTTGAAATGGTGGCGGAGTAGCAACATTAAAAGATTGATCTAATTCGGGAGAAAAAATTAACCCTTTACGATCTGTTTCCCATTGCAAATTCACCTGATAATAATGAGCATCCATGATTACTTAATTTTAATTTCTTCGTACTGTATTGTTTCTGATTTGTTGGGATCAACTTTTGAGTCCGTTACATTGCAACTATTTGTTCCACAACATCCAACATTTAGTAAGGCCTGCATCAGAAAAATGCCTCCAATAATTCCCGGAATCCACTGTTGTGAACTAATACCTTCAGTAAGAATAAATATCCCCAGCAACAAGCGGATTATACGCATCAGATTCCATCCGGAAACAAGAACCGACCAATTCATTTCAATTTTGATTGAAGTGAGTGCCAGCCTCCACCATTAAAAACTTGGGAATAACCATTCGCAGCTAGAATTCCTTTAGCAGATGCACTTCGCATGCCACTTGCACAACATGTAATGATTGGTTGATTTTTATTTTTGAGTTTAGCAAGTTGCGAACTTAACTGGTCAACAGGAATATTCAGAGAGCCTTTTATATGACCGCCTGCAAATTCTCCCTTGGTTCTGACATCAAGAATAATTCCTCCTTCATTCAGAAGTTGTTTGTAGTTTGTTGGGGGACCAATACCCAGTAATTTTTTTATTGCTGTTAACATAAATATTTATTTTGCTTAATATGGTGAACTTACCTCAGGCAACTTTAAAATTAACCTCCATCCAGGAGCCTCCATTGTGGCATTCAATGCCATGCTGCATCAGGAAACGTTGAGCCTGACCACTTCGATTCCCGGAAGCGCAGCAAAGAACCAGTGGACTTTTCATTTCTTTAAATTCGGTAACCCTGTCAGGAATTTCGAACAGCGGAATATTAATAGATCCTGCTACATGTCCTCCCATAAACTCTTCGTTTGAACGAACATCCACGATGGTAGGATGATCTTCTTTTGTAAATGCTGTATTCATCATTTCTTAGATGTTTTTGATGTACTTATAAATGTATTGACAAACAATCCGCCCATCATCATTCCGTAACCGGTACTAATATATGGATTCGATGTTATGGCGCATGTACCGGAAGAGCATCCATAGAAATGGTAATATGCGTAACCGGCAATGGCTCCAACAATGACCCCAATGGTTGTTATTATGACTGTGTTGAATTGTTTCATATTTGAAATATGGCCGGGTAACCATCTTCTTTTAAATTCCCACTTAACCCATTAACACTTTCCTTCACCGGAAAATATCAGAAGGAATGGAAACCCGACCAATATTATGACACAAAATTACTGCAGCAGCCTGGCCGGTTCAGTTACTTTAGTTACATAAGGAAAATAAAATCATAAAAAATGGCTATATAATTGATATATAGCCATTTAAATTTGCTTGATGATAACCAAAAATGATCACAACAAATATCTACCTGCCCTCATTGAGTAAGGCCATTGCTTCCGCCGGATCTGAAACTTCAATGATCAGTCTTTTATATTCTTCATCATGAAGTTCCACGATGATACTCTTATCCCTATTCATCACATCCCAGAAAATCTTATCGCCATCAAGATGAAATGTACCGGCAGTCAATACAAATGGGATGCTGGTTCCGGGTGCTCTCCATCCTTTCCACCACCCTACATTAGAAAAATCATTGTGCGCGTTACTGATATTCGAGGCAGGAATAACCAACTGACTGGTGAGTGCCCATAATTTATGCATTCCTTTTACTTCAAATACGAAGTTATTGTCTACTTTCTGAATCGAGACCATAGCAAGTAAAATTAAGTTTAATGTAATTACTACAAGTGAATAAAGTTTCTCAAATATATATAAAAAAACGTCTCTAACAAAAAAGATGTCAGAGACGCATTTATAAGTTAATTAGTATTTCACAGTAAAGTAGTTGGACACACGTAATCGGTGACTTTGAACTTACCTGAATTTTTAATTGCTGAGAATCCACCAGCTACATCTATCAGATTTTCATATCCTCTGGCTTTAAGGATAGATGCAAAGACCATCGAACGATAACCTCCGGCACAATGCACATAATATGTTTTCGATTTATCAACCAGTAACATGCTTTCATTAACATAATCGAGAGGTGCATTAATAGCATTTATGATATGTTCAGACTGAAATTCACTTTTTTTCCTTACATCCAGAATAAGAATTGATGGATCCTTTTCTTCAATTGCAGCAAACTGTTCTACTGTAACTGTTGGAATAGTATCAATTTCTTTACCTGCTTTTTTCCAGGATTCAAATCCACCCTCTAAAAAACCGATGGTATGATCGTAACCCACACGTGCCAATCTGGTGATCGCTTCTTTTTCGGTTCCGGGTTCTGCAACTAACAGAATTTCCTGTTTAATATCGGGAATCAATGTTCCTGCCCAAACAGCAAAGCTGCCTTTCAATCCAATGTTGATGGAATTTGGAATAAATCCTTTAGCGAAATCTTCAGCATTGCGGATATCCAAAATTAGAGCATGCGTTTCATTGGCAACCATTTCAAAATTATCTGCAGTGAGTGACTGACTACCTCTTTGCATCACTTCATTTATAGAATCATAACCTTGAATATTCATCAATACATTCTTTGGAAAATACGATGGAGGAGGTGTTAATCCGGTTAATATTTCTTTGATGAATTCTTCTTTAGTAAGCTTAGGATTGAGAGCATAATTGGTTGCTTTCTGATTCCCTAAAATATCAGAAGTTTCTTTACTCATATTTTTTCCACAAGCAGATCCGGCACCATGTGCTGGATACACAATCAAATCATCTTGCAGCGGCATAATTTTATTTCGTAATGAGTCGAATAAATGGCCTGCTAACTTTTCCTGCGTTAAATCAGCAATTACGTGTTGAGCCAGATCGGGGCGTCCAACATCGCCAATGAATAATGTATCACCGGTAAAAATTGCTTTATCGGCCCCCAACTCATCGGTTACAACAAAGCAACTACTTTCCATAGTATGACCGGGAGTATGCACCAATCTGATCTTAATATCACCCAGTTTAAATTCCTGTCCATCGGTTCCAATTAAAGCTTCAAAGCCGGTATTCATTTTTGTTGGACCGTATACAATTGGTGCTCCGGTCAACTTTGCTAAATCAACGTGACCTGAAACAAAGTCTGCGTGAAAATGTGTTTCGAAAATATATTTGATTTTAGCGTTGTTTCTGGCAGCCATATCAACGTATTGTTGTACTTCACGAAGTGGATCAACAATTGCGGCTTCCCCATTGCTCTCTATATAGTACGCACCCTGTGCAAGACATCCCGTATATATTTGTTCAATTTTCATGATGATAATGTTTTAAATTCCTCACAAAATTACCATCGTCACTGCACCCGGAATATGACTTTTGTTACATAATCGGATTCAGATCTTTCGACTGGGTTTAATTTGCTGTTTACCAATTAGATATAAACATTCCAAACCAGCAATTTTTAAACCTGATTGATACAAAAATGTGCAAATAACCGCAAACTTAACTTACCGGAAGGCTAAGAATAAACGTAGTGGATTCTCCGGCCACACTTTCAACCTGCAGATCACCTTTGTGAGCTTTCATGGTATCAAAACAAATACTTAATCCAAGTCCGGTCCCTTCCCCTGTTGGCTTAGTTGTATAAAAAGGTTCGAAAATCTTCTTAATGGTCTCCTGTGGAATACCTACTCCGTTATCTTTAATTCGAAAAAACAATTGTGCAGATTGGATTTCAGAAGTAATTTCAAGTACCGGATTGTAGTCGGAACCTAATTTCTTTCTTTTATCCTCTAAGGCATAAAAAGCATTGGTGAACAAATTTAAGAAAACTCTGGTCAGGTCGTTAGGCATCATCATCACCTGAGGAGAGACATTGGTATAGTTTGTTTTTACTTCAAACTTCAGAGCATTATACTTCGATTTGACACTTTGTGTTGCCAAAATCAGCGCATCTTCACACACTGAATGCGGATCACCCTTTGTTAATTGTTGTTGCTCCGTTTTTGAAACATGAAGCATACTCTTTACAATTGAACCTGCTCTTTTACCATGCTCATTAATTTTGACGAGATTACTTTTAATATCATTCAAAATTAATTCCTTCTCATTCAGGTCGGAAGTTTCATTGTATTCATCAATTAACTCAGTAGTAATTTCTGAAAAATTATTGACAAAATTAAGCGGGTTCTGCATCTCATGAGCAACGCCGGCAGTTAACTGTCCCAAGGAGGCCAGTTTTTCCTGCTGCACCAACTGGTCCTGGGTAGTTTTCAAATGATCCAGTGTTTCTTCCAGTTCAGATGTTCTCTCTTTTACTTTTATTTCAAGCACTTCCTTTTGTTCAAGAATCAGTTTTTCATTTTCCTGAAGGGTAGCTACCAATTCATTCTGTGCCCGCTCTTTTTCTTCCTTATATATCTTTACTTTAGCAGCTAAAGTCAACGAAAATAACAGCATTTCCGAAGCACTTCCGATAGAAAGCATATTTTCAGTAAATCTGGAATAAGGCATTATTCCCGTAAGGTAAAACACATACAAACATGCTATGATGAAAAATAAGGTAGAACCAATTATGTAATACAAAGCCGGAAAGTAACCTTTCCGGTAAATATAAATTGCCATGATGTACATTGAGAAAAACAAAGCAAATACAAATGTTTGATTCATTATAGACGCATACAATTTGTAATCAAACAAATCAAGAATCATTACAATTACGCATACCGAATTAAAAAATATGGCAAAGTAAAAATCGAACCTGGGCATGTATTTTTTTGTTTCCAGTACATTTCTGGAATAAATCAGTGAAAAAACTCCTACCAAAGCGGTTATGAACGGTGCGTGTCCCCGCATAAATTCCAAAGGACCATTCCACAAAATAGCGGTATATCCTTTGAACTCTGAAATCATTAATATGGTAAAAAATACATAAATAACAAAGTAGAAATAGTTCCTGTCATTAACCGTGAGGTAGAAAAAGAGATTATAAAGGATGATCATTAAAAGAAATCCAAGCAATACACCTTGAAAGACATTTCGCTCATAATTGGTTTCAATAAACTTCTCTTTGGTAGTAACAATCAAAGGGAACTGCATAATATAGCTGCTCACTCTAAGATATAAAACAACCGTATCGTTTGGTTCAATGGGTAAATCAAAAGCAAACGTATTCGATTTATACTTTTTTTCATTAAAGGAAAATAAACGCCCTTGTCTTTCTTTTCCAATTACACCGGATTCATTTGTATAGAATAAATCAAGTGTATCAAGACTGTAGTTATCTACTACAAAGACCCATTCCTTGTCACTATTGTTTACTACTACAATCTTATTCCAATAATGCGTTTGTTTGTTCCCAAAGTTTGGGGCTTCTCTTTCCTGTCTTACCAACTTTGATTGGTATTCAGGTGATAATACATCATCTATTGTCAGTAAACCGGATTTGTCTTCCAGATAAAAAGTTGACTTCCCGACCAGCATTTGATCGGACTCGTTGGTAAGAACAACCTGAGCCCCGGAAATGCCGGGAATAAAAAACAACAACAAGCAAAGCTTATTCAGCATCAATAGAAAAGATGATTTACTGATCATATAAATTCAGACATCTTAAAATACAGTTATTGCCGGACAATAATAATTAAATCACGGTAAATTTAAGAGATATTTTGTTTAAAGCTACAACTACTCCGTTTTAATGATTTCTTTGAGATATTTATGCCTGAGCTTCACCTCGTCCTCTGCAATTCTTTGAAAATCAGTCCATGGCGAGAAACTAAAGTCAAATGATGTACTCAGCCAGTTATAAAGTTCATTGTGCCCGGTAACCGAATCATTCATAGATTCTTCTACTTCAAAAACATAAGAGCCCTCTTTGTAAAACTGCAGTGAGGCAGTATTTAAATCTTCATCAACAAAAATGGCAGCACCACCATGGTAAGGCATCTGGGTGGTTGTATCAACTACCCAACCACCGCTATTGTAAACATTCACCCAGCCGTGATAACCTTTAAATTTCATATCCTTTGCAAAAGGTTTGTGAGTATGTCCGAAAATGAAGGTTACAGTTTCCGGAATCATCCCATTTAACTCAATTTCCAGTTGCTTCAGAATTTGAACTTCCATGTACTTCTGAAGACCTTCCAGAGTTCCCGGAGTTAAATATCCGTTTTGATTTCTTTCACTAGCAGCCATTTTTTGAAATGCAAAATTCAAAACATCTTCAAGCACTTCCTTTTCAATCCATTTAACTATAAAGTTTCCGTTATCACCAACAAGATTTTCAGAAAAGCGGTCAACCATATCTTCAATTTGTTTTGGACTTTGCATCTTATCATACATCAGCGAAACATCTTTACCTACAATACCTGACCTTCCTAATACAGACCAGAAAAAATCGATCCATGCAAAATTACGTTTCTCCAATTCTGCAAGAGTTTGTGGTGGAAACCGATCCGGAAAAATCATGCAATCCATAGTGCTCAACAATTGATACATAGATTCAACAAAATGAGCATGGCTAAATATGACACATCTGCTTATACTCTTATGTTGAATAGCAAATGCCGGATACATGGTATTAACCTTCACATGTTTTAAATGTGGATAATTATGAATCAGATCCGATAAAAAAGAAGCTTTTATTGTCTCCGGGGTAAACATTCGGGTGGCATGAAGCTCGGGCAAAATATTTTTATTTTTTGCCGGATCATCTTCTTTGATAAGATCCAGATAGGCATTAAAGCGGCTGGTTTCCCATAAATTATGATCGTGATTACCCGGTATAAATAAAATTTCATCGTTAAATAAATTTTCTTCACCGGCCGGCAGCAGCAATTCTATCAAACGCTGGAAACTCATGGCTGCTTTGTGCGTACTGGTAAGCGATAATTCCATGATATCGCCATTCAAAACAAGCGTTGGTTTTGTCCCTGATTTGGCAACCACCTCCCTCAGACATTTAACCATCTCCCTCATCACAGGGGAAGGTAGAGAAGGATCGGTTTCATATGTATCTGGATACAAATTAGTCATTAAACTATTTTCAGCTCCTATATGCAAATCAGATAAAACTACATATTTAATATTTGCCATAAATTAATTTTCTTAATAATTTAAACTTTAAAAAACCACCTATTATTTACCCTGCATTTCAATGGCATGTAATGCCAATGGGAATACATCAACATTACTATTCTTGCCATATAAACAGTCATTATGACCATAACCTTCTATTACATGACGCGCATAATAATTATCACCATTCAAGGCAATCAGTTTATTGTAAGTGATCAAGGTGCTTTCCGGATCAAAAACCTGGTTTTCTGCTCCATGAATAAAGGTTATTGGTAACCGTAGCTTATCCATATTTGGCATATAAATATCATTTCCATCTGCGGTAAGCAACTGATTTGCCCTGACCATTACGGCAAGCTGTTCGTAAGTAGTAACATTGGCAATCTGGAACATTTCCACCTGAGCAGTGTGAGTAGCATCATTCAATTTATCGTGTTCGTACAAAGGGCCGAACATAAATGTAAGCCGGTGACAAGTTGGACTGGTACAATACCCTTCAAGAGGTTCAGCATACAACTTCAAAAACTTATCGAATAATTTGTTTTCCCAATCAGATTCTTCATCAACATAGGCAGAAATCGACTTCACTCCTAAGGCTTCAAATAATTCCGGTAAGTAAAGACCGCACTTCCATTTTACCTGAGGAGCAGGAATGATATCGCATGCAATTTGTGCAGCTACAACAGATCTGATTCCTGTTATAGTTCCTTTAAGCAGTGCCATAAACATAGCAATAGATCCAACACAATGCACTACTACATCCATTTCCGTTTTTCCGGAAACATTTTTGATGAGTTCCACTGCTGAAGGATAATCATAATCGGCGATTTGATCTACAGTACTCTGATCCTTACTTGAAGGAAGCAAATTACTTTGACGGTAATCAATAAGCCACACATCGTAGTGATGCTTGTAAAAATACTCTGCCATGTTTTCATCAATCGTATCAATACTAAACGTGAGACTGCTACCTGAAAATCCATGAGAAAACATCACAGGTCCTTTTAAACATGTTGAGTCAAAATACCTGGTTAACATCAACGACACACCATCGGCAGTTTTGAAAGGATGATACTCAGGTGGTGGGAGATTCAACTTTCGTTTCTTTCTAGGAGGTTTCTCCGGATCATAATATTTATCAGGAACAAAGATTCCACCATACTCATCAAACAGCGTTATTGCAAAATACTTCTGAAAACTAAGTACGGTTTCAATGGCAGTAACTTCATCAGGTGCATTGATTGACTTAATTGTTTCCAACTGCTTGATGAAATCATCTAATGCAATGGTCATAATTCCCTGACCAATAACTTTCTCTTTGTCGGAATCGCCTTCAAAAAGAGTGACATATAAAGTGGTTGTATCGTGCCACATTTCTGTCACGCTTTTCATTTCAATTAACTTATAACCCTTAAAATAATATTGTTTCCCTTCTTCGGTGATCAATTTCATTGCATATTTCATCAATTTAGAATCAACCCGATCGGGATTATAAACAAACAAGTTAAACAATCCTTCCATGGCTGTAAGAGGTTCCGGTGAAAGTCCGGGAGCAGTAACAGTACCAATGATGGATGCATTATGTTCAGGATTAGAAATCAGTTCCTGAGCATTTTCTGAACGAATATTTAAAGTGAAATTAATGAGATTACCTTCAGCTTTACCTTCATCATAACCTTTTTGGTAATCATTATTATTAACTCCAAAAGTAAAAAAGCCTTTCATGGTTTCGGCGAACTCAATTCCGGTAGTTTCGGCAACGCTTTCCTGGTGTTTGGCAGCAGGAAGCGTGTAATCAATTTTCCATCCCCTGTCTTTTGCAAGCAAAGCGATACAACGTTCACTGACTGCTGAAATGGTAATTAAAGGATTCACACCTACTGAACGTGGAATTACAGATCCATCGGTAATATAAATATTTTCATAGACTTCAGTATCCGTGTTCCCGGTAAAAACCTGACCCTTGTGGTTCACGGCACCTTCATGGGCATTATTTCCCATACAACAACCACCAAGTGGATGAACGGAAATTAATTCATTGTGGAGTTCACTGGTCCAAGAAGGATTTTTAATATATTCCCCATTCAATGCTCTTGTTTCTTTCCTAAGTGTATGATCAATTTTCTTGAATATCGGTTCATCCCCAACACCAGGCCAGTCAATACTAAGTCTGTCGTTGACTAATTTGAATTTACCTTTACTTAAATCATGGGCCATCACCAGATAAACCTGAGTGTTTCTCACAGCACCGGTGTATGCTCCAAAGAGCAGGCTTTGCAGGGAGCGAAACTTTCTTTTAAAGTAATGAAAAATCGATTCGTTTTTCTCCTCATCAACACCAATAAAAGGAGCAGTAGTTGCAAGCAGCCAGGGAAGCCCTTTTGCAATAGCACCAGGGGCAGCAGCATCTTCAATAATCATTCCGTCATTTAACTCCGGTGTATTTCTGAGATCTATAATTCCGGTGATGCACGGTCCAGGAGCTAATGGTGCAGGAGGCGGTGTTTTATCACCATATCCAACATCGTTGACTTCGGTATCTGTATTATATCCAAATCCTAACACATCACCATTTCCTGAAAAGTGATGTCCAATTCTTTCAGATACTTTCAATCCATTTGCTTTCGAGCGAAGCATAATCTCTGCTGTCCCTAAAGTGCCGGCGCTGACTATTACAATATCAGCAAAAACAAAAGCAGTATTTGTATTAAACTTCTCTGTTCCGGATCCTGTTACTTCAAAATGTACAATCCATTGTTTATCCTTCTTTTCAACATACTTGACTTTTGCTCCGGTAAAAATTTCAGCTCCATGATTATGGGCATCGGGCAAATAGTTCATCAGCAAAGTATTTTTCGCATGATTATTACATCCGCTGCAACAATCTCCACATAAATTACAAGGCTTTTGAACAACTCCAACATGGTTTGGTCCATCATATTCAAAATTCACATTAATATTCGGCCTGTAAAAATTCTGATCGTTAGCTTGTGCTGACTTTTGAAAGGCACTTAATTTATCGAGTTGAATATGATCAGGTAATGGCTTAGTTTTAAGCATGTCCTCGGCAAGGTCGTAACCTTTGTTAAGTAAACTGTCAGGAACAGGATACTCTGCTATGATCTCAGTCGGCCAACAGGGATCTTTAAATACACGGTAGTCGGGACGAATAGAAACATTTGCATTAATCAGTGAAGTACCACCCAAGCCACATCCGGTGACCACGCTGATGCCGGGATGCACATTAAAATCGATCATTGCAGTTGCAGAACCTATGCGTTCTTCTGTAGAATTAATCTGCATCTCTTCCATGCCGCTGATCAGCGTATTGGGATATTCGCCTGGTCTGATTTCATTTCCTCTTTCCAGCAAACAAACCTTCTGACCAGCCCTTGCGAGTCTTGATGCTGCTATTGATCCACCATATCCGGAACCTATAATTACAACCTGATAGGATGATTTAATTTGCTCAATTGGTTTTGATATCTTTTTCATAGATCTTTTAAAATAAATTTAAACAGCACCTTAAGTTAACTTTCAAGAAATACTTTCAACTCTTTATTTTGCTTCTCCAGGCCACTATTCAATATGAGTTTCATAAAAGGCCATAATAACCATCCGAATCCATGCAGCTTTAACTGCATAATTTGTGTAAATAAAATTGTATCGCCATCAGGGACAAAAGTAAAAGTATGGTTTCCGGTTCCTAACCACATTACTGAGTCGTGAATCAATCCTTCATACGGCTGAAAGGAAGCAAATTCGAACCGCATTGTTCCCATCCATCTGATTTTACAAGTGAAAACCGACCCTTTGTTTAACGGGAAATTTGTTATTTCCTTTACATCACTCATTCCTGAATACCATTTTTCCATGGTAAAAGGATCAGAAACCGCTGCGAAGGCTAGCTCAGGAGTTGTTTTTAATGAAATTGATTTGACAGATGTAATCATTTTTAAAGTAGTTACTTATTAGACTCCCTTTTCCCTGCATGAATATTCCATGACTCATTTCCAAGCATTCCATTTTTTTCGAGTACTTTTCTGAGTGTTGGCTCCAACAATCCGGGAACAGTTTCCTTTTTTATATTTGATGTGATCTGATCAAATATTTTCTGATCCGGAATTTCGTTGATATGTTTCGAAAGAACAGCTACAAGTTTTAAATACTTTCTCCGGCTTAACCAAACAAAAAATATGATCCCTAAGGCAACAGCTCCGGTTAATAGCAATAATTCCTTTGCATTTTTCTCTACAAAAGAAATATCATCTTTAATAACAGGATTTAAATCTTTGTTATAACGATTAATTATTTGAGTCATCGCATGATCTACAATTTTTGATACTGCTGTATCGGTTTTTGCTCCCAATAACTCATCTCGCAGCATTCCAATTCTTCCCTGCGTAGAATCACTTAATGCAAAGACTATTAATTGCTCAAGGGCTGCTTTCATTTCGAAAACATCTTCTTTTGTTTTACCGACCAATGTGTATTGCAACTTTGCAAGATCTGCCTGCACTTTAGGGCCTAATAATGTAACAACTATGGAATCGGCCCAGGGTAAAATTTTATGAAAGAATATACTGTCAGAAGATTTTACGATTTTTTTACCTGTAGAATCAACAACAGAAGTTATTAATGAATCAAGAAACCCTGCAATTTTAATCCGTGTGACAGAATCGGTCAGTTCATTTCTTATTCCTAATATTAAATTAGCTCCAATTTGTTCTGATTCTGAAGCAACTCCTTTCCCAAGGTTCTTTCCAACCTTTTCGAATGAAGCACAACCTGAAATAATAAATAGAAGCGCTAAAACTGATAACAAAGATTTGTATGACATACCTGGCAGTGATTAAATGTCCCTTAAGTGAAAACAATAATTGAAAACTATTGTGTAAACACATTAAAATTTATGCAGCAACCGATTTACTTCCCAAGTTAAGGTATACAGAAACAATACGGTTGATGCGAAAGATAGAAATAAATAGAGTATTCACAAATTTTGAGAAAAAAAGTCGTGGGTAGTTTTACCTGTAATAGCTCGAATTGTAATTATCCATCAAAAAATACAATTTAATGGGTAAGAATATTAAAAAAGTACAATCTCCTAAAGTTGTATTAAATATCAATGAACGGGGTGACAAAAAATAATTTTACAAAACAGTCAATATCTTTCTATCAATCCCCTGAAATGAAAAGCTGCTTCCGGCTTGCTTATGAAGAAGGTTGGAACCTAAAGGAGAGGCGGGAGAAATAACGAAAACTTCATTTCCCTCAAAAAGAATTTTTCCAAACCCTATTGCCACAAAAAAGATTTCTTTACTGGTAGTTACAAGCGACCCGGAGGTAATGTCGGAACCGGATTTTGTCAAATCAATCTTCTCGAGTTCAGGTAGTAGTTTTTGGGCAGATTGCAACTGCATGGCAGCCTTGTCCATTTCCATCTGCATCATTTCGCGTCCGGTTTCATATTTGTCACCGGCACTGCTTTTGGTATCTCCATCCCGGGCCTCTTTTGCAGAAACAATGGATGCATCAGCTTCTGCCATCCTGCCTAGCAAAGCCGCTTTAATCATTGCAACCAGTTGACTTTTTTCGAGCAAAGATTTTTTATTCATTTAATCCGGAATAATATTGAGCACAAAGTAAAAATAATAATTCATCAAAATATCCTAATTTTACAACATAATTGGAATATGTATGAAGACTCTTTATGACTTCAAGTTTGACAAGATCGATTTCACCGTTGACGGATTCAGTTACACGGAATTTGAAAACTGCGAATTTCTAAATTGTAATCTACAGAATTGCGATTTGTCGGGCATGAAATTCATGGATTGCAATTTTAAAGAATGTGAAATGAGCATGATTAAATTGCAAAAAACTGCATTTCAGGATGTAAATTTCATGAACTGCAAATTACTTGGTGTTCATTTTGAAGATAGCAACCCGATTCTTTTATCTTTTAAATTCACCCACTGCCAACTTGATTTATCGTCATTTTACAGATTGAAATTACCGAAGACCACATTTCAAAACTGCTCTCTCAAGGAATCCGATTTCACGGAAACCGACCTCACTGCTGCTATTTTTCGGGAATGCGATCTACAACTTGCCATATTTGATAACACTATATTAGAAAAAGCTGATTTAAGTACAGCTGTAAACTATGCTATTGACCCCGATAAAAACCATATCAGGAAGGCAGTATTTTCTTTACCGGATGTAATTACATTGCTGAATAAATATCAGATTATCATTCGCGATTGATAAGCCGGAAATGCAAAAGGGTTGAAACTTCAACAAATGAAGTCTCAACCCTGTATTATGAATTATTTACAGTTGATTAGTAGCTTACCAAACCGGCGCCAAAAGTTGTCACTCCTGATGTTGTTCCGATTGGAATCAGCGTTCCTAGCACTCCTCTTAAATAAGCTGAGATAGTTCCATCTCCTGAATTGATGGCATAAACAAATAAATTGGAATTACTCAAACAGATGTCAGTTGGAGCATTTCCGGTTGCAGCAGCATTTCCACTAACTAGAACCAGATTTCCGGATTGTGCTATGTAATAGGAAGAAATATTATTGCTGATGTTATTTGTCACGAAAGCATATCTTCCGAAAATGGTACCTGCAACACATCCTGATGCTGACTGAGAAGTTGCAACTGCGCCATTTAATGCCGAAAGTGAATTGGAGTTGTTGCCGGAGTAACTGGCACCTACAGACTGGCCAGCTGCATTTGCTTCTGCATGAGTTACAACCATTGTATTATTTCTTCCATAGCAAAAACCAAATGGTGTTTTCCCGATAGCTGCAGAATTAGATCCTGGTAGCGCATAACCACTGGCATTAACAGGAAAGGTTCGAATATAGTTCTTATTTTTCTCTGTCACATGTAGCCAATTTCCATCCGGACTAAAACCGATTTGAGCCGGACCCGCTCCACTTGAACTAAGTACCTTACTTGTATTTGAAAGCAGTAAAAGTGAATTTCCTCCTGTTACCTGAAAACCTCTGATATTATTTGATCCATCATTTACAACATACACTTTATCTCCATGAACAGTAACACTTATCGGGGTTACTGCAAGCACTGGTTCATTATCGAGTAATGTAAGTGAACCATTTGAAGGATCAATAGAAAACATCGACAACGAATTCGAGCCGGCATTTACAGCAAACAAGCGATTTTGCTGACGATCAATTGCTAATGCACCCTGAGAGCTTAAACTTTTTCCATTCCCTGATCCACCTGTAGAAACTGCTCCAACATAAGTCAATGCACCTGCCCAGTTATGACGATAAATCATCACCTGATTGTTACCTGTTGCATTGGTTTGGGTGTAAAGGTACCCGCTTAATGCAACTCTGTCGTTTTGATTGCTCAACAGCAAGTCATCCGGATTTTTTCCGGCTTCACTGATGTCAACCTGATTGATCTCATCTGGCAGATTTGAATCCTCTTTACTGCACGAGGCAAACATAACCAACACGACTGCGCATGCGGTTAAATAAAAATGTAGATTTTTCTTCATGTTAATTGTTTTTAGTTGTTGGTATTTTGTATGCTAATAGTATGCCAGCTAATAATTCCAATCAATATCAATTATTTACAATTACTGATAAAAATGTACGTGCAATTTATTCCACACTAATTCTAAATGCATCTGCAATTAGAGACTATTGTTTTATAAATTTCGCAATATGAAACTCCCCTTTCGAGTCTTGAACCTGAATCCAATAAATCCCTGATTCATACTTTCTCATGTCAATGAACTCTTCAACGAAATTACTTTTAAAAATACGCCGCCCTCTACCATCATATATGCTTGCACCGGTTAATTTGACTCCTTGATTCGTTTTAAAATCAATAAAAAGTCTGTCAGTAACAGGGTTTGGATAAAGTGAGAATTGGCTGTCAAGTCCAGGTTCATTTAAAGAGCTTTGAAGAGAATCATACTCATAAACTGTAATCTTATCGGTGGTTCCTCCATTGTTTATCAGATACAATTTTTTTCCGTCATTTGAAAAAGTGATATCCCGCAGGCGACCGTTCAGAGCCTGATCGCCACTAAAATATTTGGCAGGATTAGGTTGACCGGGCATTGAAGATACCAGATCTCCATTTGGCAATAATTTAAAACGAAAGACCTCCCAATCTGTAGATAATCCATCTTTTAATGTAACAACAAGTAAACTATTCGTCCATTGTGGGATTCCTGTACTGCCATAATAAATACCATCTGAAGGTGCTACCGTACACCAATCCAGGTAATTTGAAGAAGTATCGGGACTGCCTGAGCAAAAAGAATAAAAGGCCGAAACAAGGGAGTCGTTTGAAATAGATGGATTGGGCACATACGATGATAAATAAGCCGATTCACCGGGAACATTTCCATCGTGATAGCCGCGCACATCTTTCCATCCATAATTCATGCCTTTGTAAAGAACATTAATTTCATCATCTGTTCTGTCGCCGTGCTCTACATCATAAATGATATCAAGGCCTGTATGATACATTAATCCTTGAGGATTGCGGTGCCCTCTGGTATAAAAGGAATTCCCCGGTATAGGATTATCAAGTGGAATGGTACCATCAATATTGAACCGATGAATTTTGCCGTTTTGCGCTGTGGGATCCTGCGCAAAATTATTTGGGTTCGTCGATTGTGGATTATAGCAGGTGGGACTATTCGCTTCTGATATGCCGTGATCTCCAACTGACAGAAATAAATAATCATTTCCGTTCTGACGAATAGCCATTAATCTTCCACCCAAATGATCATAACCAGTAGTAATATTCAAAATTAAATCAACATCATTTACTACTGATTGAATGGAAGCATCCCATAAAAGTCTCTTTACTTTAAACCTGGTTTCAGGAGCCTGAACAGTGCCCTGATTATAGGAGTAAACATAATAAATGTAAGCGTTTGCCGGATTTGTAAAGTCAGGATGCAATGCCATGCCTAATGTCCCCACACCAATATTTGGCTGAAAACATAATGGCCATTGCTCCAATGGTGAACCATTGAAATAATCGGGGGCAGTATAAACCACGACCTTGCTTCCGGTTACAGGGTCGACACGACTAACTCTGCCTGCCGATTCCGTAAGCCATAAATAATCATCCGGCCCATATAATATTTCCCAGGGTGTATTTACTTGCGTAGACAACTCTGATCTATTAAAAACCTGAGCTTCAGCTATTTGGATGGAAATAAAACAAAAAATTACAATAAATGATAAGGTGCTTTTCATAAGAATAAAATTTAATTTTACTCAAAGCTAAGCAAATATTGACTCATATGGGGGGAAAAATTTAAGGTTTAATTAACCATATACTGCTAATAACTTTGCATGATTCCCAACCTTACGATTGCATACAATCGTTCATAAATGGCCCGAAATAACCTGCCATTTCAGGATAACCTTCAAATTGATTAGGAAAACCTCCATTATCGGCATTTCGAACCAACTCCAGTTGCATCAAAACCTCTTTACAAATAAACTTCAAAGGAATCAATCCCGATACAAGTTTCAAGAATTTCATTTAACGGTAATTTTATCATTTGTTCCCATTTCATCAACTTTAGCCTGAAGTTTTAAGAGGTTACTCCGCAACTCTGAGTTCTCACTTTTAATCGCTTCAAGTTTTAGATTCAATTCCTGAACCGCCTTTACAAGCGGAACAACAAACTCGGCATAACTCAAGGTGTAAGTATCGGTTTCATTTTCCGGATGATGTACACCGCTGAAATCATAACCTGAAAGAATAGCAGCACTTTCTACTTCCTGGGCAAGAAATCCTGAATAACGAATAGCTTCTTTTCTTTGAACCATATCGGCTGTGATAGCGGTGTCGGTTTTGCTTTCGCCGGTATGATTACGATATTTCAAAATATCATAATGATATGTTACTGGTTTTAATTGTACAATAAAATCCAAACCTGCTACATCATTACGAATATCCTTTTTAAAACGCGCATCCGAAATTACACTCCAGTTAACAGCACCACCAATGGTTGTAACTAAGGTATTGCCTAATTTAACCTGGTTGTTCGCCAATGCAATGGCACCGCTTCCAATAGCTGTGACATTAGTAAATCCATTTAACGAAGCATCTGCACCGTAACCAACAAAGGTACCGTTTGAAGTACCAGCATGAAGAGAACCAGAAAAAACTCCAACTGAGGTATTGTTCCCACTTAAATTATTTTGCAACGAAAAAGCTCCTACCGCAACATTATTGGATCCAATAATTTGATTTCGGGATGCATTGACCCCGATAGCTGTATTGGTATTTCCCGTTGAATTTAAATAAAGTGATTCATTTCCTACTGAAGTATTCATATATCCATTGGAATTAGATCGCAGTGCCCGGGAGCCCACCGCCGTATTTCCTGAACTCAAATTTGCAAACAGCGCACTGTCACCAATTGCAACAATTCCATTTCCGGTTATACTGGAATAAGCTGCCCTCGAGCCATAAACAGTGTTGAAATTTCCATTGGTATTACTTACAAGTGCCAACTCGCCCATTGCAGTATTGTTGTTACCTGTTGTATTGTTATATAGGGCAGAACTCCCAAAGGCAGCGTTATAATTTCCATTAATATTAGCACGCATGGAAGTTTGTCCATATGCACAATTAAATACTCCGGTATTATTTAAAAGTGATTCAAATCCAAAAGCATGGTTTCCTATTCCGGCAGAAGCAGTATTGAACATTGCATGATAACCAAAGGCATGATTATAAAATCCGGAAGTGGCGAAAGTCATTGCCCCAATACCAACCGCACAATTCTGAAAATTTGTTGTAGCCCGCATCATTGCCTGTGCTCCAAGCGCAAGATTCGAATAACCGGTAGTAAGGTCCTGCAACGCAAAAGATCCGATTGCGGTATTGAAGTCGCCTGTGGTGTTATGCTCACCAGCCTTATGACCGACAAAGGTATTTTCATAACCACCGGATGTATTCATTGAACCAGCCAATTTTCCAAAGAAAGTATTTCTGCCTGTAAAGGCACCATCTATATGATCGATATATCCAGCTGGTTGATTATTTATTTTTAAAACCAATGGTTGATTATCTGTAGTGCCTAAAAAATTTGTTAATGGATCAGTGCCTGCATTACCTGTAATTTGCCAACCTGTTAACCCACCTCCCAATTGCTGCCAAACAGCAGAATTATAAAAATAAAAATTGTTTAGTGAGGTATCGAAAACCAATAAACCTGTTGCGGGTGCAGGAATGGCATTTCGTTGTGCAGTTGTCATCCGCGGCACCAGCAATCCTTTATTTGTTGCCGTAACGTCTAATATAGCTGATGCATGTGGAGCCACATTGTTAATTCCCATTCCCTGTGCATTTGCAGTAGTTCTAAAGCCCATGTTGAAAATGCAGCAAAGAATTAATATAATTTTTCCGGAATGCTTCATGATTATTTTTTTAAGTGTATTTAATTAACGTTTGTGGTGAAATTTTCTACCTGAATAACTTTATTTTTAAATGATGAACTTCTTGCAAATTCATAGCAGATATTGTATAAATTCCATTTGCAAATTCAACATCAGTTAGATTAACAGTATGAAGCTGCGAAGTGATCTTCCTTTCAAAAACAATTGCTCCGAGCGAATTGCTAATGCGTAGTGTAATTCCGGTTTCCAAATTTTCAAATGGAAGTTGCACAGTAAAATTCCCATTTGATGGATTCGGATATGCTGTCAACATCTGAGGGGCATCGAACGAAACTACCGACCATCCGGAATATTGATAAAGTCCATTGAAGTCGGTTTGCTTCAAACGGTAATAGGATATTCCTTTGAGAGGATTTTCATCTGTAAATGAATAAGTCAGCTGCTGGGTCGAATTCCCCGCTCCTGCTATTAATCCTATTGAAGAAAAGTGAACACCATCACCACTACGTTCCACTTCGAAGAAATTATTTCCGGTTTCCGAAACAGTAACCCAGGTACACAGAACATTTTTAAGATTTGTTTTTTTTGCTTCAAAATATAATAGACTTACCGGTAAGGGGCTCGATTGAGCCGCAATAGTGTAGGTTCCATTGTTTCCTAATGCCGGAACCAATACACTCTGTGCAGTAGGATTAGATTGTCCCGGCGCAGGTAATTCCCAACCTAATCCTATTTTTTCCCAACGCTGAGCTCTCATGTTCGCGTTTCCGGCAACAGCATTTTCACCGGGCGCATAGGTAAAGTAACAGTCAGC
>CAUJFJ010000313.1 GCA_963169675.1 Bacteroidota bacterium | reverse complement strand
AAGATTGTCGAGTTCTGTTTGTTTACGCTGAACCTGATCCGTCTTTTGATTTAACGTTGTTTCTTTTTGCTTGATTCTGTTTTCAGCAGCAAGAATATTCTTATCCTTTTCAGCTACCGATTTTTCATGTTCAGTTTTTAACTGGTAGAAGCGATCTTTGGCTTCCATCATCTTATCTTTCTTGATAAGTTCTGCTTTGGTCTCCGCTTCTTTTAAAATAGCAGCGGCCTTTTCAGCAGCAACTTTTTCGAGGTCCTGATTTTGTTTTCGCATCACCAACCAGATGATGAGTCCGCCAACAGCAAAGGATACTACTGCGGCAATTATTATTATCATATATGAATCCATGAGAGGAATTAAGGATTAAGGATTAAGAATTAAGGATTAAGAATTAATAGTATATTAGTTTATAGATTTTCAATAAAAAACCCGCATAAATTCCGGAGTTTATAAACTCCTTTTCGACATGGTTGGGGCTGCCCGGTATTTCTTGCTTCCACTGTTCCGGTTTCCCGGAAACACAAACGAGTTGTGTTGAGGCCTGCATTACGGACCGCATGAGCTTGTCCCCAATGTTTATAATGTTGAGTTTAAAACTTTGATCAGAATTTAAGCGGGCTTAACATATCCGCAATAAGCGGAAACCCTTTAGTTCAATGAACGTTGACTTTACTGATATAATCGGACAACACCTTATCAATTGATGTTATTTCATTGGTGAGTTGTTGTCTCTCTTCTTCTTGTGATTCGGTGGTATTTACAAGCTCTGTAGCAAATTGCATAGCACACATGGCTATAAGATCAATTTTATCACTTACTGAATATTGTTGCTCATACTCCCGAATCCTGTCATTTAACATTTTTGCCGCTTTGCGAACCCTTTCCTCATCTGCCCGTTTTATCTTAAGCGGATAAATCCGGTTGGCTATGGTTACTTTTATGGATAGTTCGTCCATGTTTAGCGGTTGATTAAGGCCAGACACCTGTCGATTTCACGAATGTACTCATTTATCTTCAGTTTGATCTCCCGGGTATTCTGATCCGACCCGGAAACCATCTGCCCTAATCTGATAACTCTGTTTTTTTCTTCTAACTCACTGATCTGCTGTTGCTGACTGTGAATCTGACTCTTTAACTGTTCCTGCTGTGTTTTCAATTGTTGATACTCCTGCATCAACTTCTCATGCAAATTTACTAATTTTTCGACCTTATTCCTGAGCTGACCGATTGTTGCTCCGTTGTCGTTATTCACCTGAGTTTAATTTGAAATCTACGCAAAGTTAGTTAATCCTTAAATTTAACCCAATTATTCCAAAAGTTTGAAAGCAAATCTCTTATTTATAAACATGACGGATTTTCATCGCCCAACATCAGCTAAATACCGTCTTTACAGGACATTTGCCGGATTTTTAACAGCTTTCATGCTCCTTTTTCAACACCAATCAATCTCACAAATCAATTCTCCAGCCTCCCAATTCGGCCCGGTACAGCTTCAATCCTACAAAGTTTCAGGCAGTTTCGGTGAATTGCGGTCGAATCATTTTCACTCAGGAATTGACTTAAAAACTAACGAACAGACTGGCTTACCAGTTTTGGCGGCTGCTGTCGGATATATTTCACGGGTTAAAGTCAGTAATATTGGATACGGTAAGGCCTTGTATATTACCCATCCCGATGGAATAGTAACTGTTTATGCGCATTTGGAAGATTTTGCAATGCCTCAAATTCTCGACACCGTTGCTGCCATTCAGTTTCAAAAACAGGAAAATGAAACGGAGCTGTTTTTTACTACCCCCTTATTTCAGGTCAACAGCGGTCAAATCATTGGATGGTCAGGGAATAGTGGTGGCTCCGAAGGACCACACCTCCATTTTGAAACGCGCCATGAGGTTTCCGAAATGCCTTTCGACCCGGCGTTGATAGGATATTCCTATCAGGATACGATCCATCCTTCATTTCGAAATCTGGTTATCTATACTCCCGGTCCGGGAAATGGCACTTTTTTGGCCCAACGCAATTTGATCCCAACAGACACTTCCAATTCGAATCAAATTATATCGGAAACCATCGAGGTAAACTCCAATTACTTTGTTGGCTTTGAAGCTTTTGACCGGGCAGGTTTAGAGCCTAATTTACTGGGAATTAAAGAGTACAGATTATTCACCAACGATATTCTCACCTTTGAGTATAAAATCGACAGTTTTCTTTTTGATCAGTCCCGTTTAATTAACAGCCTTATCGATTATCCATTCTGGGCTGATAGCTCCCGAAGAATTTTACTGTGTAAAACCTTGCCGGGAAATGTGCTTCCGTTTATTAAAACAACACCTAATCAAAACGCCCATCCTGCCAAAGGCAAAATAAAACACCGGCTTGAAATTAAGGATGCAAAAGGCAATACTTCAGAATTGAATTTTGAGGTTGTAATCAGGGAAAATGCAAAGCCAATAATGCATTTAAAAAATATGAGGATTCAAAAACCCGGACTAAGTGACCGGATTGTCGGAAACAAGGCTGAACTGGTTGTTACAGACAAGTCTCTTACGGAAGAAATAGCATTGCAAGTTATCGAACATAACATCGATAGTGCAGGATTCATTTCTCCTGTTATCGAAATTGCCAGTCCGGGCTCCTTTGCTGTAATTCAACCTATGAAACTGACTATAAAACCGGTAAAAAAAACAACTATTCCAACACATAAATGGACCATTGCAAGACTAGATAGCAGTGGCAGTATAAAGTATATTGGTGGGAAAATGAACACTGATTTATCAATCACAGGAAATATCAGAACCACTGGAAAATTTGTGATTATGGCTGACACCGTTGCACCAGTTTTGATGGATGCTATTACAGAGCGTGTTGTCCGCTTTGGCGGGATGGAAAAAGTCAGGATTATGGTTGAATCAAAAGGTGATTTTTCAGGCATCAATACTTATTCATGTGTCTTGGATGGAAAATGGATTCCGGCGTCATCGAATCCGGCTGGCACCAAATTTGAAATAATGACACCGGTGCAGGTATCACCAGGCGATCATGAATTGATAGTTGTGGTTAAGGATGCCTGTGGTAATGAAACGACCAAAAGCTATCAATTATTTTACTGATTTGATTACTAAGCAATTACAATTTATTAAGCCTTGAAATTCAGCTCATCAACACCCGGATGTTGAATATCCTTTTTCTTTCACTAAAACTTCATCAAAGCTTTCGTTAAATTTGTCTGTTATTCCAATATTTAAATCGATTATGAAGAAAGCGCTATTAGGAT
>CAUJFJ010000312.1 GCA_963169675.1 Bacteroidota bacterium | reverse complement strand
TAACCTGATTAACTCCTGCATCACTGCCAGTGCTTGTCCCATATCACGTTCAATGAGTTTGTAATGTGGAGTACCTTTTAAAGATAGGTAATATTCGATATCATTCTCATAAGTATCGGCGAGCTTGTGAAGTATGGTTGTGCCGGTTTCAATTGCTGCTTTACTCTTCGCATCATTAAGTTCCATGCCGCGATTAATAATCATTCCGGTAGAATCAACTTCAGGCATGCTGTTAAAGTTTGCAGCAGCAAAATAAAGATCTGCTATACGAAGCATCATCAAATTGAAAGGAACCGTTTTATCAGGCATTACTTCTAGACAACGGTCGAGTACAATGAGTGCAGAGTCACGCTTGCCTTCATTCAACATGGTCTCGGCCAATCGACTGAAGTTATTGCGTAAATTCATAGTCATGTTCAGGTTATTCTGATCGAGATAAACATTTGGATCAGCCATATTTCCCCACAGGAATTTGTTCACCATATTGTCGAACATACCATTGGAATTAACTCGTCCGGTCTGACCATCCGGAGCAGGTGCAGTTTTTATTGGCACCAATCGGTAGGCAAGTCCTTCCAGCTGGAAGTAATCTTCGAGATTCAAATAACTTTCAGAACCTACAGTAACCGCAAAATAAATCGGGCGCTTCCAGTTATTGTGTGCCAGCAAATCCAGAATCATGAGATCAGCTTTCATCACATAATTACGATCGATATCAAATTCAACCTGCTTAACAATCTTGTCTGCATCTTCAGGAGCAACTGTTCCGTTTTGCAACACCACTGCAGGATCAACAGGAATACTAAACTGTTTGGTAGGATAGTAATTGATTTCGTTTCCACCCTGTGTACGTGCTTTTGCTTCCGGATCATCACTGGCAATAAAATCTACAATCTGTTTCAGATCGGTATAGCCTTTCAGACCACGATCATAAAACGGAACATAATCGCGTGTACCCTGAATAATTTTATCGTAAGTTAATGAGAAAGGAATTGGATCGGAATCGTATGCTTTATGACGCATTTGCTCAATGTACCAATCGGTATTGAGGAGACTCAAGTTGATAACACGTACATCGGTACGTACGCCTTCCACTTCCTGAATATACCACAATGGGAAAGTATCGTTATCACCATTGGTGAAAATAATTGCATTGGGTGCACATGAGTTCAGATAATTGTAAGCGAAATCACGTGAAGTATATCTGCCAGCACGATTGTGATCATCCCAACCTTCTTTAGCCATGAGACCGGGAACTGCTGCAAGACAAATCAGAGTGATTCCTGCTGAAGCTACTGTTGGAGAAAGTTTTTTCGATAACCAATCGGCCAATGCCATCACACCTAAACCAATCCACATCGCAAATGCATAGAATGATCCTGCATAGGCATAATCACGCTCACGTGGCTGATAGGGTGGCTGATTCAGATAAAGTACAATGGCAATCCCTGTAAAGAAAAAGAGCAGGGCTACAACAACTCCACCATGAAGATTACGGCGGAACTGATAAATTAAACCGATTAATCCCAAAATCATTGGAAGGAAATAAAACTTATTCATCCCCTTGTTATTGGTGGCACTCAATGGTAATTTATCCTGAGGTCCAAGGCGGATTGCATCAATTCCTTTTATTCCGCTAATCCAGTTTCCTTTGGTGATACCACCATGACCCTGTAAATCATTCTGACGTCCAACGAAATTCCACATGAAATAACGCCAGAACATATGTCCCATTTGGTAGCTGAAAAGGAAATCGAGATTCTCACCCATGGTAGGTGTTCTGTCGCCTTTAATGCCGGTCCATTCTTTGTAAGCAGAAATATGATTTTCCTGATTGCTGTACATCCTTGGGAAAATGGTGCTTGCTTTCGGATCATAAACAGGAACAATTTTATTTCCTGATTCCACATACTTACCATTCTTCTCACCGTAAGTCATGTCACCATCTTTCTGATCAACCAGTTTGGCATTGAAGTACTGGCCATAGAACAATGGACGATCACCGTACTGATCACGATTGATGTAACTTAAAAGTGCAAATGCATTTTCCGGATTATTTTCATCCATCGGAGGATTCGCCATCGAACGAACAACGATTTGCGTGTAGGAGCTGTAACCGATTACAATAAATGCAAAGCATAAAATTGCAGTGTTCAGCAAAGGCTTGTTTTTAGCAACTGTGTATTTGAGACCGAAATAAATTGCGGCAACAATAATGGCAACAAAAAACAAGAAGCCCGACCAGATTGGCAAACCAACAGTGTTCACAAAGAATAAATCGAAGTAAGCTCCGATTTTTACAAAACCGGCAACAATTCCGTATTGAACGAAGGCAAGAATAGCAACACCCATTATTCCGGTATAAATGAGACCTGGTGTAGTTACTTTATAACGTTTGAAATAATAGATATAAGCAAGAGCCGGAATAGTAAGCAAGTTCAGTAAGTGAACTCCGATGGAAAGTCCCATTAGGTAAGCAATGAGGATCAGCCAGCGATCGGAATGACGCTCATCGGCATGATGTTCCCACTTAAGCATGGCCCAAAATACTACAGCAGTAAACATCGCAGACATGGCATAAACCTCGCCTTCAACAGCAGAAAACCAGAACGAATCACTGAAAGCATAAGAAAGCGCACCAACCAGTCCGGCGCCCATAATCATCACAAGTTGTGGCATAGTTAATTGGTCATCAGTAGCTTTGACCATTTTGCGAGCCAAATGCGTTACCGACCAAAAGAGGAATAAAATAGTAAATGCAGATGAGAGAGCTGACATAACATTGACCATGATAGGCACCAGTTTCACGTCGCCACCGGCAAACAGGGTAAAGAATCGGGCAATCATGAGGAACAATGGTGCTCCGGGCGGGTGACCTACCTGTAATTTGAAGGCGGCGGCAATAAACTCGCCACAATCCCAGAAGCTTCCGGTGGGTTCAATCGTTCGTAAATAAACAAAAGCAGAAACCGCAAAGGCTGCCCATCCGGTTAAATTGTTGATCTTGTTATAGTTTTTCATCCTTGTATTATGGGGTTGCAAGGGGCGAAGGTAGAAAAAAAAGCAATATTTGACGCGGCCGGAGGCGATTTGCAATGTGAGCGGGATTTAGAGTTAATCTGGCAGTTGAAGAAGTCAAAAAGTCGTTCTTTCGAAAAGGTCTGAAGAATAGTCTGAAAATGAATTTCTGAGGTCTTGTTTTGAAGTAAAAAAGCAACCAACAACCTATATATCAGCTGCATACCAGATGATTTAGAACTTTTAAGTTAGGGTAGCATTTAAAATTATCCAACAGGAAGGCAAACCAACCCAAAAGCACCAACAAACCAACATGCTGATTAATAACAACTTATCAAATTTAGCCGATTAACATTTTTTCTTGTTACAACGATTGCAGGTTTTTAGATTTTTTTTACTTTTGCAGTCCCGAATCGGAGACGTTTCAGGAGATTGTCCGATGGTGTAATGGCAACACTGCAGATTTTGATTCTGCCTTTCCAGGTTCGAATC
>CAUJFJ010000311.1 GCA_963169675.1 Bacteroidota bacterium | reverse complement strand
TAATTGCATCCACTCAGATCTGGTCCCATCCCTTCCCACAACTCAATTCGATGTCATCCTCGTGAATCCCCCCTCTTTCCCTCAAAACCCGGCAAACACCGAACACCTAGCCTGGTATTGCGGATTAAATCACGCTTATTTCCATCGCTTCTTTGAACAACTCCCTAATTATCAAAATGATACAGGCGAAGTATTTATGATTCTTTCCGAAGATGTTGCGCTCCGTGAAATTGAGCAAATTGCTTTAAAGTTCAACTTTAGACTACAACAAACGCACTCTAAATTTAAAGGTCTGGAATGGAATTACATATATAAGATTGAGAGAAGCACAAACAGTTGATTTTATCATTGTCGACTTGTAATTTATGTCTATATTTGGATGATCTGCTCCACTTAACTTTACATGTCTAACCACAACCCGATCAACTTTTCCACTGAAAGTCTCAAATCTGTTTTGAGCACTTTAGTCTATTTCGACATTTTCAATCATCCGTTGAAGGCTTCAGAGTTATTGGAATATACTCACCATTTGCCAAACAACCCGGAGCAACTGCAAGAGGATTTGGCATTTTTGGTTGAAAGCAAACTAATTTATTCCCACAAAGGCTATTACCTGCTCAACCCACGGTTTGAAAATGTGGAACGGAGAGAATCAGGCTCTTTAATGGCCGAAAAAACCTGGCCAAAAGCCTATGAACAATCGGTTCTGATCAGCAAGTTTCCTTATGTCAGAAGTGTGGTGATTTCAGGTTCACTTTCAAAGGGGTTTATGGATAAGGATTCTGATATTGATTTTCTGATAATCACTGAGCCGGGAAGACTCTGGATCACTCGTTCATTACTTGCATCATATAAGAAACTCTTCCTGTTCAATTCGCACAAATATTTTTGTGTGAATTACTTTATTGATACCAATAATCTGACCTTACCGGATAAGAATATTTTTATCGCAACTGAACTTATGTTCGCAATCCCGGTTTATAATCCGGATGTTCATCGTAAATTTCTGGAAAGCAATAAATGGGCTATGAAGTACTATCCATCTAAAAAAATGGACATCCCATTTGATCCTGCAAAATTCCCTCTCCCGCCCTCATCAAAAAAGATTGCTGAGAATTTCCTCAGTGGATGGTTTGGGAAAACACTCGACAAGTTCCTGATGAAAATTACTATTGGCTTCTGGCAGAAAAAATTCCGCACCATGAAGAAAAAACAATATGAACGCGATATGAAATCGGATGCCGGTGTTGCTAAACATCATCCGAATGGTTTTCGCGATCGTGTACTTCAGGAATATGAGGAAAAATACAATCAGATTTTGTTAAAATTAAATGCATGTAAACAAAACTCTCCCATTAACTAACTCAGTTTTTTCATGAAGAGAATTTTACTTACACATTCATATTTTCTGCGATTTGATCCCAAACAATGGGAAATCATGCAACCATACGCTCCTCTCGGAACTTTGTATGCTGCTTCCGTTCTTAGAAATAACGGTTACGAAGTTGCCTTATGGGATCCTATGTTTGCTAATGCTCCTGAAGAAATTATTCCTAAACTGAATGAATTTAATCCGGATGCACTTGTTATTTATGATGACGGCTTTAATTATCTCACGAAAATGTGCCTCACCAATATGCGTGAAGCTGCATTTACCATGTGCAAATTTGCCAATCAAAAAAACATTCCGGTATTCGTAAACAGCTCCGATGCTACCGACCACTTTGAAAAATATTTACAGGAAGGAGCTACTGCCGTTCTTAAAGGTGAAGGTGAATTTACCTTGCTGGAAGTACTAAAATCACAATTTTCCGGGAATGAAATCAACAACATCCCCGGTGTTATAACTCAAAAAGATACCGGATTTATAAAGGCTCCGCCAAGAGAAGTAGCAACCAATCTCGATGACATTCCTTTCCCGGCATTTGACCTGGCCGATATGAACCGGTACCGATCGGAATGGATAAAAAAACACGGTTACTTTTCTATTAATATGAGCACCACCCGTGGCTGTCCCTTTAAATGTAACTGGTGTGCAAAACCTATATACGGAAACCGTTATAATTCCCGGTCACCTGAAAATGTTGTCAATGAAATAAAACTGCTTCAAAGCCAATATCAAATTGATCATATTTGGTTTTGCGACGATATTTTCGGATTAAAACCCGGCTGGACCAGGCAGTTTGCAGACTTAATTAAAAAAGAAGGATTAAAGATAAAGTATAAAATTCAGAGTCGTGTAGATTTGCTTTTGCAGGAAAATAATATTGAAGCATTGGCTGAATCGGGATGCGATATTGTTTGGGTTGGTGCTGAATCAGGCTCCCAGAAAATTCTGGATGCCATGGATAAAGGAACTACGATTGCTCAGATAGAACAGGCTACTCTTTTGCTGAAAAAACATAACATCAAACCTGCCTTTTTCCTCCAATTTGGATATCCCGGTGAAACCGACGATGATATTAAGCTGACAGCAAAAATGGTTAGCAAATTGCTGCCATATGATATCGGAATTTCTGTTTCTTATCCGCTGCCCGGGACCAAGTTTTATGAAAATGTAAAATCACAGTTAAGTCAAAAAACTAACTGGACCGATTCTGATGAACTTGCATTGATGTTTTCCAATACTTACCCATCAGAATATTATAAACATCTGCATCGGTACATTCATAAGAATTATCGACGCCATCAGGGTGTCGATGTACTTAAGAATTTATTCTCCGGAAAAGAAAAATGGAATCCGTTAAATTTAAAACGGGCCGCATGGAGCGTTTATCATATTCCCGGTGAATGGAAACACAAAAAGGAAATGACACGGATTGCTCAATCCACCATTCCTTCCAGCTCAACTAGTGGTTCGGCAACGCACACAGCCCATGCATTCGATGAAATGGCAAGCAATTACGACAGCGATTTTACATTCACCGAAACGGGAAAAATGCAGCGTGACAGAGTGCGCAATTACCTGATCAATGAAGTTCCTCCAAATATCTATAAAAGTGTTTTAGAAATAAATTGCGGCACTGGTCATGATGCCTTTTGGATGGATAGTATGGGATACGATGTTTTGGCAACAGATGCATCTGCGCAAATGATTGCCATCTGTCAACAAAAAAAGACTACACAGCACCGTGTTGAATTCATGCAAACCCCATTTCAGGAATTACAAAAACTGGAATCGGGAAAATATGATCTTATTTTTTCAAATTTCGGTGGGCTCAATTGTGCTCAACCAAATGATCTTAAAAAGATGGCTGCTGAATTCCACCGGTTACTTCGGCCCGGAGGAAAATTTGTAGCTGTTATCATGGGCCGAAAATGTATCATTGAAAAAGGATATTTCACATTTAAAAATAATTCCAGACAAAGAAACAGAAGGAAATCTTTTCATCCCGTTAAGGCAAATATAGCAGGTGAAATGATTGATATCTGGTATTATTCACCCAAAGAATTCGCACATTATATGGCACCATTTTTTGAATTTCCAATGCAGAGACCGGTTGGATTATTCTTACCGCCATCATACCTTGATAAGAGCTTCAATAAAATTCCCGGCTTGCTTCCTGTGCTAAATCAATTAGAAAAATTGAGTACCATTCACCCCGGTTGGTCCGATTATGCCGATCATTACCTTATAGACCTGACCAAACGATGAAGCTCCTACTAACGCATGCCTATTACCTGAATGAGGATCCACGTGAGCTGCTCATTATGAAGCCTTATGTTCCATTGGGCATTCTTTACATTGCTGCTTTTCTTGAAGAACATGGGTATCCCAATCAGGTTTTTGATGCTACCTTTTCAGACTTTAATTCGCATTGTAAATTTCTCATTGAACAAAAACCGGATGTCATTGGTATCTATACAAATCTGATGACCAAAGTAAATGTACTGCGACTTATCAGTTTCATAAAAAATGAACCGGCATTGGTTCACACGAAAATAATTTTAGGTGGACCAGAAGTCAGAAATCATGCTCCAAATTTTATTGAATTTGGTGCCGATTACATCGTACTTGGCGAAGGCGAAGAAACGATGCTGGAACTGGTTCAGTGTTTAGATCAAAAAAATGGAGATGAAGCTAAAATTGCAGGCATTGCATTCTTAAAAGACAACGCCATTTTTTATTCTGAAGAAAGAAAAAATATCCGTGACATTAATACTCTCCCCTTCCCTGCTCGCCAGAAAGTAAATCTCCAACTATATTTTGATGCATGGAAAAATAAACATGGCGAAAGTGCTGTATCTGTCAGCACCATGCGAGGTTGTCCATATACCTGCAAATGGTGTAGCAGAGCTGTGTATGGTCAGAGTTACCGGCGACGTTCACCGCAACTGGTTGCTCAGGAATTAAAATGGATCGAATCAAATTATGATGTCGATACTGTGTGGTTTGTTGATGATGTATTTACGATTAGTCACAAATGGCTTGAAGAATTTCGCGATGCTCTCATCAGCGAAAATGTAAAAATCAAATATGAATGTATCACACGTGCCGACAGAATGAATGAACAGGTTCTGGAAGTTTTACGTGACTCCGGCTGCTATCGCGTTTGGATTGGTGCAGAAAGTGGTTCGCAGAAAATTATTGATGCCATGGACCGCCGTGTGGATGTGAATCAGGTCAGGGAAATGATCCGCAAAAGCAAAGATTATGGTATTCAATCCGGAACATTTATTATGGTAGGATATCCCGGTGAAACGGAATCCGATATCATTGAAACGCTTCATCACCTCAAGACTTCCGACCCCGACTTATATACAATCACCATTGCCTATCCTATCAAAGGCACTCCCCTTTACACACAAACAGAAGCTGAATTTGTAGTTAAACCGGAATGGCATCTGGGCTCCGACCGTCAAATTGATTTCAAACGAACTTATCGCCGGCAGTATTATGATTATGCCATTCGGTGGATTGCCAATCAAATGTCTATTCATCGAAGCATTAAAGCCAACCGTTCATTTACTGATCGCATAAAGCCTACAATCAAATCGATAGCCGCCCGGACTGCAATGACTTTCTATAAGCTTTGAAGCTGAAATTACAATTTGGTGTATGTCAGAAAGTTCGTATTTTTGTGCATTCATCAATAATTAAACAGGAATTATGGGACGCGCTTTCGAGAAACGTAAACATAAGATGTTTGCCAGATTTTCAAAAATGGCAAGACAATTCACTAGAATTGGAAAAGAAATAGCAATTGCCGTAAAACAAGGCGGACCTGACCCCGATAACAATCCGAGGCTGCGGATGGTTATGGTGAATGCTAAAAGCTTGAACATGCCCAAAGACCGGGTAGATGCCGCTATAAAACGTGCCAGTTCAAAAGACACTGAAAGTTACGAAGAGGTTGTTTATGAGGGATATGCACCTCATGGAATAGCTATTTTAGTCGAAACGGCAACCGATAATAATACCAGAACCGTTGCCAATATTAGAATGTATTTATCTCGCGCCAATGGTGCCTTGGGTAAAACCGGGTCACTCGATTTTTTATTCGAACGCAAAGGCATTTTCAAATTAAAAAATACCGGAGTGAGTGTGGAAGATTTGGAACTGGACCTGATTGATTTCGGCGCGGAAGAGGTATTTGAGGACGAAGGTGATATTTTTGTTTACACCTCATTTCAAAATTTTGGAGTGATGAATAAAGCACTTGAAGAGAAAAAAATAGAAGTAATCAGCACAGAATTGCAAAGAATTCCAACTAATACTGTTGAATTAACAGAAGATCAACAAAAAGAGGTGGAAGCTCTTATTGAAAAAATTGAGGATGATGATGATGTTCAGGCAGTTTATCATAACATGGCTTGATTACCGATTTTAATACAAAATACTGATTTATAGTATTTTACATTTAATTTCTTTTCGAAATTGTCCTGTTTCCCATAGAATTCCGTAAACTGTTAACAAGGTGTAATAAAAAAATTGTTGAGCGGTTGTTTGAATCAGCTACTTTTGCAGCTTGAAAATCATGAACTGTGGAAACGAAAACCTCTCCTGTTAAATACATCTTTGTAACCGGTGGTGTTTCATCATCACTCGGAAAAGGCATTATTTCGGCATCTTTAGCTAAACTGCTTCAGGCAAGAGGGTATTCAGCTACTATTCAAAAACTCGACCCGTACATTAATGTCGATCCGGGAACGTTAAATCCATATGAGCATGGTGAGTGCTTTGTAACCAATGACGGAGCAGAAACAGATCTGGATCTGGGTCACTATGAGCGGTTCCTGAATGTCCCAACGTCCCAGTCCAACAACGTTACAACCGGAAGAATTTACCAAACAGTCATAAACAAGGAACGCGAAGGAGCATATCTTGGAAAAACGGTTCAGGTTATTCCACATATCACCGACGAAATAAAACGACGCATCAAATTGTTAGGTGAAACTGGTCAATTTGAAGTAGTTATCACGGAAATAGGTGGAACCGTAGGAGATATTGAATCGCTTCCATTCATTGAGGCGGTCAGACAAATGATTTGGGAAATGGGGTCTAATTGTGCTGTAATTCATCTGACTCTCCTTCCATATCTTACCGTTACCGGAGAATTAAAAACGAAACCTACACAGCATTCTGTCAAAACGCTGCTTGAATATGGGGTTCAACCCGACATTCTGGTTTGCCGTTCTGAAAAGCCTGTGAATGCTGAAATCAGAAGAAAACTGGCTCTTTTCTGCAACGTGAATGTCAATGCTGTTATTGAATCAATTGATGCCAGCACCATTTATGATGTGCCATTGCTGATGCTGAAAGAGCAACTTGATAAGGTTGTTTTGGCAAAGCTGAAACTCCCACTACGTCAGGAACCTGATATGGAAGGATGGAAAAACTTCCTTGGCAAACTTAAGAACCCTACATCTGAAGTTAAAATCGGGCTGATAGGGAAATATATTGAACTTAAGGATGCTTATAAATCGATTGCGGAAGCCCTCATTCATGCAGGTGTTTCAAATGAAACCAAGGTTAATGTAGAATGGATTCATTCTGAGAAACTTGACGACAAAAACGTACAGGAAAAACTCGGAATGCTGCATGGAATACTCGTGGCTCCGGGTTTTGGAGATCGTGGTATTGAAGGAAAAATCAATGCTATTAAATTTGCCCGCGAGCAAAAAATTCCATTTTTAGGAATCTGCCTGGGTATGCAATGTGCCGTTATTGAATTCAGCAGGAATGTTTTAGGATTAGAAAATGCCCATTCAACAGAGATGGCTCCTGAGACCAAATATCCGGTTATCGATATTATGGATGAACAGAAAAACATCACCAAAAAAGGCGGCACCATGCGTTTAGGTGAATATCCATGCAACATTACAAAAAACACTAAAGCAGCTGCTATTTACGGTAAGTCCAGAATATCGGAACGTCACCGTCACCGTTATGAATTCAACAACAAATACCTCAAGAAATTTGAAGATGCGGGGATGTTGGCTTCCGGAGTAAATCCAAACGGTTCTTTGGTGGAAATAATTGAATATAAGAACCATCCATGGTTTATTGGGGTCCAATTTCACCCGGAATATAAGAGTACAGTCGAAAATCCACACCCACTTTTCGTGAAGTTTGTGAAAGCTGCACTCGACTATTCGCGATAACCTTAAAAGCTGTTTTCAGCAGTGCATTAATTGTTATCTTTGCGGGCTTATTTTAATGATGAATGGATCGTAATTCTATAATTGGACTTTTATTAATTGGTGCAGTTCTGATTGGCTTTAGCCTTTGGAATGCCCCTGGTGCTGAGGAACTTGCCCAGCGACAAAAAACTCAGGATTCGTTGGTTGCTGTTGAGCAAAAAGCTAAACTTGAAGCCGCCGCCGCTGCCAATGCTGCTAAATCTGCCTTGCCTGCTGCTGTTATTGATACCTTGTCGCTTTCAGGTAACGAACAACTTTCAGATTCTCTTCGCACGTTACAACTTCAACAACAATTTGGTTCATTTGCTGCTGCAGCTGAAGGATCAGAAACCTTCACAACTATTGAAAATGATAAGCTGAAAGTAACCTTCACTAATAAAGGTGGTAGAGTGCATGCTGTTGAATTGAAAGAATACAAGACTTCAAATCAAAAGCCTCTCATTCTTTTTGAAAGCGACTCTACTGTTTTTGGTCTGAACTTTTTTGCACAAAACAGAAATGTCTCTACCAACAATTTGTTTTTTGAACCGGTTAAAAAAGGAAATAAAATCGCTTACCGCCTGAATGCACCAGGGTATGGATATCTTGAATATGCATACACACTACCTGCTGCCGGCTATATGCTCGATTTCAATATTAATATCTCCGGGCTGGAACAGGTAATTGCGGCGAATATAAATTACCTGGAACTCGATTGGAAACAAAATCTATATAAAAAAGAGAAAGATGCAGCTTCAGAACAAATAAACTCAACAGTTTATTACAAGTATACTGCAGACGAAGCAGATTACCTTTCTGAGACAAGCGATGATGAAGAAACATTACCTACTAAAGTTAAGTGGGTTGCTTTTAAACAACAATATTTTAATACCACTCTCATTGCTAAGAATGAATTCGACAAGCCAACTAAATTGTCGACTCGCCATCCGGAAGGACATGATTCGCTGGTGAAATTCATGACTGCAAGTTTTACCATTCCTTATTCTCATAAGCCTTATGAGAGTTTTGATATGAGTTTTTATTTCGGACCCAACCATTACCAGACTTTGAAATCCTATGAATTAGGAATGGAAAAATTAGTTCCACTTGGCTGGGGAATTTTTGGATGGGTAAACCGATTCATCGTAATTCCAATTTTCAACTTCCTTGGTAAGTTCGACATGAACTATGGTCTTATCATTCTTATCCTGACTATCGCCATCAAGTTAATGTTGCTTCCTCTGACCTACAAGGCATATCTTTCTACAGCTAAGATGAAAGTGCTGAAACCTGAAATGGATGAAATTCAGGCTAAGCATAAGGAAGACCCTATGAAAGGCCAACAGGAATTGCTTGCAATGTATCGTAAGGCCGGTGTAAATCCATTGGGAGGTTGTTTGCCAATGCTGTTGCAGATGCCTATTCTGATAGCCATGTTCCGCTTCTTCCCTGCTTCCATTGAACTACGCCAGGAAGCTTTCCTTTGGGCAACCGATTTATCGACTTACGATTCCATCCTTGATCTTCCATTCAACATCCCATTTTATGGCGACCACGTAAGTTTGTTCACCATTCTCATGACCATTTCAACCCTGATGTATACTTACCTGAATTCACAAATGACTGCAGCTAATCCGCAGATGAAATGGGTGATGTATCTGATGCCAATTATGTTCCTGGGTATTTTCAATAATTATTCTGCCGGTCTCAGTTACTACTATTTCCTTGCTAACATGATCAGCTTCGGACAACAATTTATCTTCCGTGCTGCGGTAGATGAAAAAGCAATTCACGCCAAGATTCAGGAGAATAAAAAGAAACCTCAAACACAAACCAAATCCAAGTTCCAGCAACGTTTGGAACAAATGGCACGTGAACGTGGCGTTAATCCGAAAAAATAATTGTACCAATGGCACTGACAAAAAAAATAATTTCTGTGTGCAGTGCTGTTGTGATGCTTCAATTGCTGATTCTTACTTCCTGTAAAGGACCGAAAGCTTCAACTGCAAAGGATGAAACAACCACTACCAATGCCGATTCACTTGTCGCTTACCTGGAACGTACCCCTTGCTTTGGCAAATGCCCTTATTACAGTATCCGCATCTATAAAAGTGGCTATGTAGTTTATGAGGGCAAACGCGATGTCGATAAAATCGGCAGATTTCAAACTAATCTTTCGCAGGATGCTTTAAAAGAACTCGGACAATTTGCTTTGAACACCGGTTTTTTTGATCTGGCAAATGAATACCGGAACCCTCATCTTACCGATTTTCCTACTATTTACATTGAAGTAAATTATGCGGGTAAAAAGAAAAAAATTACGCATTACGATGCCTCCCCTCCTGACACATTAGTGAACATGGAAAATTTTATTGATGCCTTGTTTTCTGAGTCAACAAAATGGGAGTTACATCCGGTTCAGGAGCTTAAGGATTAATCATTTTGAGGCAATAGCTACCGGTCCGGAATCTCATCTGAATTATTCAGGTAATTGTTTCGACGGCTGCTTTTTTAATTACTTTTGATCTGATACCATTACCCGGACTTAAATGAGTAAAAAGGTTACAACTGCCCCGTCTACCAATACTGGCCTGGCTATTCTATTGGCTATTCTGTTTCCACTGGGATACCTGGTGTACATAAAAGGTATTTATGACCCAACTAACGTTCCCAGATTCCTTTTCACTTCAGTTGTGCTGCTCGGTGCCATTTGGATGTTAAAAGAGTCTGTGTTAAAGGTAATTCCATTTACACTTGTTACAGTTCTGCTAACCGGTTACTATATATGGAGTCTGGCATCAATTTCGTGGGCGCATAATTTTGGTGAAGCTGCTTTCCAGACACAAAAACATTTCATATTCGTCTTTTCAATTTTACTGTTTAGCTTCCTGATAAAGAACAATAAACAAACTCCAATATACATTTCCAGAGCACTGGTTTGTCTGGTTCCAATCATATTGATTGTGTTTTTAAAACAGATTGCTGATGCATTACAGTCAGAAGCACTCGGTCCATACACCATGTACAATGTTCCGGGTCTATCAGGACATAAAAATCTGTTTTCAGGTTATCTTTTTTTTATGTCTGTATTTTTCATTCTTGGACACGTAACAGATCGCTCTTCCTGGAAGAAATTTTATATGCCTTCGTTCGTGATTGTTTTTTCAATACTGTTAATTTTGATCACCAGAGCTGCGTATGTTGGAGGAGTTGCTTTTGTATTGACCTTTTTGTTACTGGCTTTCATCACAAAAAAAAGATCCGGTAAATCGATTTCATTTGAAGGGTTAAAATCTGTTGGGATAGCAATTGGAATCAGTGTGCTTCTTCACTTCTCCTTCTATGCGATGTTCTCAGGAGTGCAACATGCATCGAAACAGACAAACCCCTCTAATTATCTGGGTTCGGCATCCAGCAACGAAAGATTGAATTTATGGTATCATTCCTACCATCTGTTCAGGGAACATCCTGTGATAGGTGTTGGCGCCGGCAACTGGAAAATTGAATTGCCATCAGTGGGATTACGCGGTTTATACAGAGGCTATTCTGAAAATCTGGTCTTTTTGCAGCCTCACAACGATTACATCTGGATTGTTTGTGAACTTGGAATAATTGGCTTGTTATTGTTTGGTATTCCTGTTTGGCTAATATTCTTTGGAGGTGCGAAATCACTTGTTCAACTGAATGATGATGATAAAATAAAGATGCTGTGTTTTCTGGCTGCTATTGCAGGATGGGCCGCTATTTCTTTATTCGATTTTCCTAAAGAAAGAACTGAATTACTACTCTTTACCGGTGTCTTTTTGGGCTTTTCAATGGGATTGGCAGGTAACGATAATTCCAAAAGTTATTTCACCCTGACAGATAAAAATTTCAAATATATTGTCACTGTATTGCTATTGTTCAATATTCTGATTGGATTCAAACGCATGTCGAGTGACATGCATGTAGCTTCCATGAACAAATACCGCAACAATCAAAATCATGAGTTGGTAATTCAGGAAGCAGAAAAAGCCAAAAACTTTTTTGTAGAAACCGACCCTCTTACCAATCCATTTGAACTTTATCAGGCAATAGCCTACGAAGCACAAGGAAAAAGTGCATTGGCACTTGATCATTTCGAAAAAGCTTATGAGGTTAACCCTTACCTTTATACTACTATCAATAACCTCGCAGGTGCTTATGTCAAGCGCCAACAATATGAAAAGGCACTCCCACTTTTCATCAAAGCACATCATGTTTATCCGGAACTCGAAACAGGTATATTTAACCTTAGTTACACCACTACAAAGCTGGGTTTATTTGACGAATCTGAACAATGGCTGAAACTCATACGCAAAGACATTGAAAAAAGAGATTTATACTTGCGGAAGAATGAGGAGCAGCGCACACAGAAAGGGAAATAGTGCATCTTGAGAATTTAATTCAACTTGCAGAAAAACAAATTGCAATAGCAAAATTTATTCTTACTTTTCTATAATTAGCTTTGTCCTTGCTACAGGTTTGTCACCGGAAAGTATTATCAAAAGATAACTTCCATTCGCCAATGAGCTACCATTTACAGTAAGCTTCTCAGAAAAATCAAATACTTCACTTAAACAAATTTTTCCGTTCATATCGGCAATCTGATATTTTAATTTTTTTTCTGCAGCAGATAATTTTGTCCCTTTAAAATCAACTGTAAAATTCATATCTGCCGGGTTTGGGAAAATTTTTAAATCGGATGCAAGATTTAACTCTTCCAACCCGGTGGAATATGGAGCACCAACAAATATCATCAAATAAGTAGTAGCATCAATTCTGACAACAGTAGGATCCCCACCCTGCACATTCGTGTTCACATAACCATTCCACATGCCTCCGTTTGGAGAAGAATTAAACCAGATACCTGCTCCACCGGCACCATAAAACCGGAGCGAATTCGTATCATTTACCATGTAATTTCCTGTCCAGTTGTGTGTGGCATCAGAAGGAATGTCGGGGACTTTTACAAAATTAATTCCATCAGGAGAAACATAATGGTAAGCACCCTGGGCCGGACTACCTATCGGAGAAAGGTAATGGTAAGAATTGTTAAAAAAGATTAATGCGGGGTCAATTACTCTGTTTGTAGGCTCATCTACTCTTGCTCCGTTTTCAAAAGTAAAATTCAGCCCGTCGATACTGTATGCCGAATAAGTATTGATTGTTGAATCAAGCATTGGAGTTGGAGAACCTGATGAAAAGTACATGCGAAGGGTGTCGCCGGTAAAAGTCATGAGTGTTGGATCAAAAGGTCGCTGGAAGTTCAATGGCAAACCATTAAAATTCACCGGCACTGGCTGTGTCCAGGTGGTGCCATTATCAAAAGAAAATTTAGTAGCAACCTTATCCCAGGTCGGGGAAGAAATCGGCATGCGAAACCACTGAAATGCACATACCAAGGTGTCTCCTTTCCAGCGAATAACAGAGGGAACGCCGGCCGAATCCTGAAAGATTGAGTTTGGGGAAAAGTTAATCCCATCGGCGGACCAACAAGCCCTAAGCGGCCGTTCCCAGGGGTAATTCTGAGAAAATCCGTGCAGTGTCAAACACATTAGAAGCAGTAAAGTATAGATTCTCATAAGATTGATTGAGCGGGTCAGACTACACTCAAGCCGGAAAGTTTAATCCGGGTAAAATCGATAACAGGATTACACCTTAAGCATCCCCCGAAATCCCCGTGCCGCATAATAAGACTCCGCACCATTGTGATAGGTAAAAACCTGGTCATACCTGCGATCGCAGAAAATGGCGCCTCCCAGCTTCCGGATTGCTGGAGGAGTAAGCACCCAGCTCGATGTTTTTAAATCAAATTGTCCCACCTTTTGCAACTCCCGGTATTGGTCTTCAGATATTATCTCAACACCCATCTCAGCAGCCATGTCCATAGCACTGGTCTTGGGCTTGTGCTCTTTCCTTGCATCCAGCGCTGCCCCGTCGTAACAAATGCTTCGGCGTTCTTTCGGACTCTCTTGGGAGCAATCCACAAACAAAATTTCACCCGATTTTTTATCAAAACCAACAACATCAGGTTCACCACCTGTTCGCTCCATTTCATGTAATGACCACAGCTTCGAAGGATTTCCCTTCAGCCTCGCTTCAACTTTCGCCCACTCCAAACCTTTGTGGCGATCCTTATTTTTATCGAATCGTTGCTTTAACAGTTTCAGCAATTCCTCCTGAAGCTTTGATGCGAGTTCTTTTTTAGGTGATTTTGCCATAATTTTTACACAATTCAAAATTAGTTTCCCAGATGCAAATATAATAAACTGATTAAAAAATTATTCATCCGGAAAATGCCAACTGCTTAAGAATACAATTGGGAATGGAATATTCTAGCCTAAACCAATTTCTAAGCAATCAGAGTTGAGATATTATTTGGTAACTTATTGTATAATTAATTTGCCGGTAAAAACTGAATTGTCCGGCAATCTCAAAACCATAAAATATAATCCCGGTGACAAATTATCCCTGTAAAGGTCAACTTTATTTCCTGAAACATTTACTACTTTTTTAACCTGTTGCCCTTTGGAATTATAAACTTCCAAAGAAGCATCATTAACCGATCGATTAAATTGAAGTACTGCTTTGTCAGAAAAAGGGTTTGGAAAAATAGATGTGGCAAAACTCTTATCCGGTGGTTCAATGCCCGTGGAAAAAATGTTACAAGCAAATTCTTCAATGGTCACTGAAGTTGTCGCGATTGCCTGAATTTTAATCCATCCATATAGTGTGTCGTTTGGAATTATAACTTTTAAACCT
>CAUJFJ010000310.1 GCA_963169675.1 Bacteroidota bacterium | reverse complement strand
AGTGATCCTCGCCGCGGCTATGGTCACGAAAAAGTGCTGACTGCGATTAAGGTAGATGAAATGACATTAAATATCCTGAAGGAAAAAGAGCTTGAGCTCACATCTGTATTGCCAGCAGGAAAGGAATTGCATCTGAAAGCTACAGCGAATTTAAGTACCGGCGGTACCTCTACTGATGTAACTGATTTGGTGCATCCGAACAATGTGTTTACCTGTGAACGTATAGCACGAATTATTGGTCTTGATATTTGCGGTATTGATATCATGACAAATGATATCAGCCGGCCACTTGAAGAAGATGGTGGAGCTGTACTTGAAGTAAATGCTGCGCCGGGATTCCGTATGCACATTGCTCCAACAGAAGGACTGCCAAGGAATGTGGCTGAACCTGTAGTTGATATGCTGTATCCTGCCGGCTCCAATGCAAGAATTCCAATTATTGCTGTTTCAGGAACAAACGGAAAAACAACCACAACGCGTCTTATTGCACACATGGCAAAGACTGCCGGTCATAAAGTTGGTTTCACCACAACTGATGGTGTTTACATTCAGAATCAAATGGTGCAGAAAGGTGATTGTACAGGACCAATCAGTGCTGAATTTGTATTGAAAGATCCAACAGTTGATTTTGCAGTATTGGAATGTGCTCGGGGTGGTATTTTACGTGCGGGATTAGGTTTTCATAATTGTGATGTTGGTATTGTTACGAACGTTGCAGCCGATCACCTGGGATTGCGTGATATTAATTCATTAGAAGATATGGCCCGGGTTAAAGGTGTTGTACCCGAGAGTGTTTTCCCGAATGGCTATGCAATTCTGAACGCAGATGATGATTTGGTTGCTAATATGGCTTCTAATTTAAAATGCAAGGTTGCTTATTTTAGTTTGAATGAGAATAATCCTTTAATCAAGAAACATTGTGAGGCAGGCGGATTAGCTGCGATTGCTGAAAATGGATTTGTAACTATCTCAAAAGGTAATTGGAAAATCAGGGTTGACAAAATTGTAAACATTCCGCTTACTTTTTCCGGTAAGGCAATTTTTATGATTCAGAATATTCTTCCTGCTGTGTTAGCTGGGTTTATCCGTAATTTTAAAATGGAAGATATCAGATTGGCATTGGAAACATTTATTCCATCACCGGTTCAAACTCCGGGAAGGATGAATTTATTCCAGTTCAAGAAGTATCAGGTGATGGTAGATTATGCTCATAACCCGGCAGGATTCCAGGCAGTTGCGAAATTCCTCGAGAAAATCGATTCTAAACCTAAGGTAGGGGTTATTGCCGGTGTTGGTGACCGTCGCGATGAAGACATTATTTTGCTGGGCACTCTTGCAGCTCAAATGTTCGACGAAATCGTAGTGCGTCAGGATCGAAATCTGCGCGGGCGTTCTGAACAGGAAATTATTGATTTGATGCTAAAAGGAATTCATCAGGTTAATCCGGATAAACACGTAAAAGTTATTCCAACAGAGAAGGAAGCTATTGAATTTGTGATGAAAAATTCCAAGAAAGGTGCCTTCATTACCATCTGTAGTGATGTAGTGCCGGATGCACTGGATCAGATTATGAAATACAAAGAAGAAGAGGATAAGTTTGAAATTCATGCGGATGACATTCCAAATCAACATTAATTTGATACGGAAAACTATTTAAACACCAATATTAAAATCGGGAATGTTATAGCTGCTATTTTGTTTGGCAGTTATAGTATTCCCGATTTGTTTTCATGAAAACAATCACATTTTTCGAATGATTATTGTTGTTCTCTTGTTTATACAACTGTGCAAACCTACCGAAAACCAATTTGGTCTTTAGCGTAATGAATCAGTTATTTGAGTCCGGAGTTTTTTGGTTTAACCATTCTCAGTGACACAGATTTTATAATTTCTTACAAATTGATATTTTATATTATGACAATTGTCATGTATCATTAATTCATGCATATATAGTTGTTTAACAACTTTTACAGGTCGCAAAATATCCCGGAAATGAATAGGCTGATTTCAAATCAGGTGTTTTTCATTCAAAACCTTACAAAATTTTTAGACTGTAATTTAATTGCTAAAGGTGTCAAACCTTTTACTGCAAAATGGGGTATCTTTCATATTAGGGTAAAACTATGAGAAAAGGGCAATTTTCTATAATTTTAATTTCTTTACTATTTCTGACCACCGGAATTCTCAGGTCGCAGAATTTAGTTGTGGATGGAACTATTTCAAGTTCTAATACAAATTGGGGTGGAGGTACTTCAGAGTCTCCTTATAACTCCGGAACATTTGAAAGTACATACCTGTCAACCGGATGTAATTCGAATTATGTAATGGAAGCTGATTATGAATCGCAACCAACACAAACAGTGACCGGATTTGAAAATGGTGCTCAATACCGTATTAGTTTCAGATATGGATGGAGGAACACAGGTTGTAATTCATCTGTCAATCCAACAAATTTAAAAGTTGAATTTACAGATGCAACTTCGGTTTTATCGCAAACCATTTCAGTTGCAAATACAGTCACTACACTCACGGCTTACAGCTATGTTTTCACTAATAACAGTGCTACTTCACATGTCTTGAAATTTACGAACCCGGGGAATTCGAACACCTGCGGTGTGATTATCGATGACATTTCGATTGTAAGAGAATCATCTCCTGGCGGAATAGGAACTGCCAATCTTTCGTTATGGATTAGACCTTCCAATACAGGGCTTTCTAACAATGCCAACGTTTATGGGTTAATATCAGCGGGAACAAATGTGGTTGCTATGATACCATCCTGCAGCGCTCCACCGGTATATAAAACCGGCACAGAAGGCACTGATTATATGAATTCTAATTTCAATCCTTATATCACCTTCAATGGTTCAACGCAGTATCTGCAATACCTCTTGTCTAAAGTAAGTTTAATTGATGCCAGTACTGGCGGATCGGGCGGTACATTCTTTTCGATGCACCAGGGAGGTTCAAATTCCCAAACATTTTTTAGTCAACAAAGTAGCGGAAGCAGCAGAATTCAGGGACAAACAACTGCTGTTATATTCGCACAGGGTAGTGCAACCGGCAGCAATAATAGAGCCACGCCTACAAATTCTTCCAGAGTAAATTTGCTTTCAATTTCCGGAAAGAGTAACGGATTGACTGTGAAAGATAAAAATGGTTCCAACTTATCGACGAATAACACCACCTCCAGTTCTGATTATTTGACTCTGGGAGTGCGATTAAATACTTCCGGTTCTTATGGTCAGCATTTTAGTGGCGCATTAGGAGAAGTAATTACTTTCAATACAACACTTACAGCAAGTCAGATGCAACGGGTTCGTTCTTATATGGCAAGTAAGTACGGGGTTACATTAACTGATAATAGTACGACAGGTACTATCGATGAACGGAATTATCTGGCATCAAATGGTACAACTACATACTGGAGTTACACATCCAACAGTACCTACCATAATAACGTTACTGTAATTGGGAGGGACAATAATACGGGTTTGAACCAGGTAAAATCTATTTCTACCGATGCGGACAACACTTCACATACCGGAAATGCGATGCTCCTTGTGGATCATGTTTCAACTATCAGTTCTGATATTAGTTATCTCGCAGTTGGTCACGATGGGACTTCAGTATTAGAGAACGAAACGTCAGATGTTCCGTTGACCATTCAGTCGAGGATGAAGCGTGTGTGGAAAGCCCAGAAAACGGGTACAGGAATTGCTTCAACGGTGACAATGACATTCGATCTCACCGATTTCACACCTGTTAATGGAAGCAATTTAAGGTTGCTCGTAAGTTCCGGTTCATCCTTTTCAAGTGCGTCCATTTATATGGGTACATACACTGCTCCAAACTTTACAGTTTCATTTCCAACAACAGGAGGGATGTATTTTACTTTAGGATCAGTTAACCTGGCTCAAACACCTTTACCTATTCAGTTACTTCGTTTTACTGCTAAGCCTGAAGCCGATAGAGTTAAGCTGGAATGGATAACGGCAACAGAAATAAACAATGATTTTTTTACAATTGAAAGATCCCTTGATGGAAAAGCAATTCAGATTATATCTGAGCAAGATGGTGCCGGAAATAGTAATTCAATCAGAAAATATGCCGGATATGATTATGATCCCATAAATGGAGTAAGTTTTTACAGGTTGAAACAAACGGATTTTGACGGAAGTTACACGCATTCATCCTGGCAAAAAGTAGAATTCGAAAAATCAAACGAATTCAGCTTAGAGATGGTTCCTTCTCCAACTTCAGCCTCAAATGTTGTAGTTCAGTTAACTGGTAGTCCTGGAAAAATTATTGATCTGATAATAGCAGATAACGGCGGAAGAATTGTTTATGCCAACACATTGAAAATAGGGGATTCGGGATCATTACGCTATGCAATCGACTTTAGAACGGCTATTTCTACTGGAATGTATTTTGTTAGAGCAACTTCTGAAGATTCGGTTAAAAACTGCAAATTGTTGATCAGGTAGTTGTCCTGTTGGCTTAGATTCCACTTTTTTAGGGATAACTGATAAATATCATAAAGATTCATTTGTTGTTGTGCTACTTTCGTAGGGGTGATTTGGGTTAAATTCAAATTAGCCGGATTTATGCGAAAGTTAGTTGCTCTTCTTCTTTTATTTTCCCTGATTTCGGGAACTACAATTATTGGAGAGTTTTTGAAATTACCGGTAGTATTCATTCATTATGCCGAACATCAACGTGAAGTGAATAAGATTTCTGTGATTGATTTTCTGTTGTGTCATTATGTTCAAGATGCGCATGAAATACAGGATAACGATATCGAAAGAGATCATGCGTTACCTTTCAAATCGGATGAATTGGTACATGCTCATCTTTCACTGTTTCTTACTGATGGATCAGAAGGAGTTGAATACCTAAATACTTCTGAATTTCATCACCTTCCTTACATGTTTGCAGCCACTCAGGTATATCAAACTGATTTTTGGCGTCCTCCTGTTTTATAATTCTGTTTTCGGAATCAGGATTTTCAAAATTTATTTTAACCTTAAAAATTTATTATTATGGATAGTACCCATTTGCATCTTATATTGAATCATTTTCCTATCATAGGAACATTAATAGCATTAGGAATATTGACTTATGCTGTATTTTTTAAAAAGCAGGAGTTGTCAAAGGCAGCGCTTGTTATCATAGTATTAATGGCAATCATAGCAATTCCGGTTTTTAAAACCGGAGAAGCGGCTGAAGAAACTGTTGAGAATATACCGGGAGTTTTGGAATCAGCAATAGAAGCACATGAAGAAGCTGCTGAATTGGCAATGATATTTATGGAAATTGGAGGTGGCATGGCATTATTGACATTAATAGCCTTGCTATTTCCGGCTTCCCTGGGAAAATGGAAAAACACTTTCCTTTATCTTGCCCTAGCCATTGGATGGGTAGCATTTTTTCTCATGGCACGGACCGGAAATACCGGAGGCGAAATCAGACATACTGAATTGAATGGATCTGTGGCACAAACCTCCACAGTACCAGAAACAGGTTCAGAAACGGAGGAAGATGATTAGCACCTAATTTATGTAGACTGAGGGTGTACTTTGCAAAGTACACCCTTTTTTATGCTGCTAATTGCCCCTAAATTAATTTTAACTGCTTACCTTTGGGTATGAAAAAGCCCAATGCACTTATAAATTCATCGAGTCCTTATTTGCTTCAGCATGCATATAATCCGGTTAACTGGTTTCCCTGGGGCCCCGATGCTTTACAGAAAGCGATTGATGAAGATAAGTTGTTGCTGATAAGCATCGGCTATAGCGCATGTCACTGGTGTCATGTTATGGAGCACGAATCTTTTGAAGATGATAGTGTAGCTGAATTAATGAATGCGAATTTTATTTGTATTAAAGTCGACAGAGAAGAGCGCCCCGATATTGATCAGGTATATATGTCAGCTGTTCAGCTACTGACTGGCAGAGGAGGCTGGCCATTGAATTGTTTCGCATTACCTGATGGGAAACCTGTGTATGGAGGAACTTATTTCCCAAAAGTTCAATGGAAGAATGTGCTTTTGAATTTAGCTGATGGATATAAAAATGATCCTGTTAAATTTCGGGATTATGCTTCTCAGTTAACAGACGGAATTAAGCAGGAGGATTTAGTTCCTGCATCTGAAGAACTCCCTGATTTCGATAGTGAGGTGATTGAAGCAGCAATTCAGAATTGGCATAAGCAACTTGATCTGGAAGAAGGTGGGCCAAACCGGGCTCCAAAGTTTCCATTGCCGAACAATTATCAGTTTCTTTTAAACTATACTTTTTATTTTCCGGATAATGTGATGTTGCAACAACTGAAACTCACCCTCAAAAAGATGGCTTATGGGGGTATATTTGATCAGATCGGAGGAGGTTTTGCCCGTTATTCAGTTGATCATTTATGGAAAGTGCCTCATTTTGAGAAAATGCTTTACGATAATGCACAGTTAATTTCACTTTATTCGAATGCTTACCGGCGATTTCAGGATCCTTTGTATCGTGAAGTAGTGGAAGCGACAATTGATTTTGTGCATCGTGAATTGAAGGGAACTTATGGGAATTATTTTTCAGCATTGGATGCCGATTCTGAAGGTGAAGAAGGGAAATTTTATGTGTGGACCAGGGATGAAGTAATGGCAATTGCAGGCAAGGATTTTAATATCATTGAAACCTATTATAATATTAATGAAACCGGATATTGGGAGCATGGTAATTATATTTTATTAAGAAAGCAAGATGACGATGAGATAGCGGAGCAATTTCAGATTTCAAAAGCACATTTGAATGAAGTTGTAAGCCGATTTAATAAGCAAGCTTTGTCAGTCAGGTCGGGACGCGTACGACCCGGACTGGATGATAAAACATTGACATCCTGGAATGCTTTAATGGTAACAGCATTGATTGATGCACATCAGGCATTTGGCACTGAAAAATATTTGGAAGATGCGATTAATTGCATGGCTTTCCTTCTCAAACATACTGTAAAGCAAGATGGTTCTGTTTGTCATAGCTTCAAGAATGGCATTTCTACTATTTCAGGATTTCTGGAAGATTATGCTTTTTTAGTTCAGGCACTTGTTAAGTGTTATGAGTCCACATTCGATGATACTTATCTGGAATCTGCCAACAAATTAATGGCGTATTCTTTAGATCACTTTTATGATCAGCGTTCCGGTTATTTTTATTTTACATCTGATTTAGATGCGCCTTTAATTGCCAGAAAATTTGAAATTCAGGATAATGTAATTGCCGCCTCTAATTCTCAAATGGCCCTTAATTTATTTCAGCTGGGACGTTATTTTGAGAATGAGGAATGGGTTGAATTAAGTGCTCAAATGATTGCCGGATTAGAACCTAAAATGGTTCAGTATGGATCAGCTTACAGTAATTGGCTGAATTATTATCTGATACGTGTTTCGCCATTGCAGGAATTAATTATTGCCGGACCTCAGGCATTGAGTTTTAATAAGCAATTTATAAGCAAATTCTTTGGGCCGGCACTGTTGATAGGCGGAACCACCGATAAATCGCCAATTCCTTTGCTTGCTAACCGGAATAATCTATCAACTACCCTTATTTATCTGTGTGAGAATAAAGTATGTAAAATCCCATATGATACGGTGGGAGAGGCATTTGCTGCATTGCAGGAAAGCTCCAGGAATTTATCGGGCTTAGCCTGACATAAGTCATTTGGTTTTTCAAAAAAAAGTTATTACTTTCAGGTTTCATTATAAGAGGTACTGCTTTTAAGTACCCCGGGATTGTATTAACCATTTAAAACCTATCCTTATGAAATCATACGACGAAAAGCACATCAAAAACATTGCTCTTGTTGGAGGTGCTAAAAGTGGAAAAACTACGCTGGCTGAGACCATGTTATTTGAAGCCGGGATAATTAACAGGCGCGGTACGGTTGAAGAAAAAAATACGGTTTCAGATTATCATGAGATTGAACACGACCGTGGAAACTCAGTTTACGCAACTGCATTGCATACAGAATGGAGAGATTACAAAATTAATATTTTGGATACTCCGGGATTGGATGATTTTATAGGAGAAGTTATTGCTTCTGTTCGGGTGTGTGATACAGCCGTGATGGTGTTGAATGCGCAACATGGTGTTGAAGTTGGAGCAGAGTTGGTATGGAGCTATGTGGATGAATATAAAAAGCCAACTATTTTTGTGGTGAATCAGCTCGATCATGAGTATGCTAATTTTAATGCCGCTGTTGAACAGGCAAGAGCAAGTTTTGGTAATCAGGTAACCATAATGCAGTATCCCATTAATCAGGGGACAGGGTTTAATGCTTTTATTGATTTGCTTAAAATGAAAATGTATCGTTTTCCTGATACCGGAGGTAAACCTGAAAAGTTGGATATTCCCGAAGAGGAAATGGCACGCGCTCAGGAATTGCATACAGTTTTGGTTGAGAAAGCGGCAGAGAATGATGAGCAATTAATGGATTTATATTTTCAAAAGGGAAATCTTGATGAAGATGAAATGCGTGCCGGAATCAAAAAAGGCATGATGAGTCACGATATATTTCCGGTATTTTGTTTATCGGCAAAGAAAAATATGGGAAGTGGGCGATTAATGGGATTCATCGATAATGTTGCGCCTTCTGCTATTGAAATGCCTGCAGAAAAAACTATTGAAGGGAACGAATTATTTTGTAAAGTCGATGGTCCACCCGTATTATTTGTTTTCAAAACTCTTGTAGAACCACATTTAGGAAAACTTACTTTTTTCAAAGTGTTATCGGGTGAAGTTGTAGCCGGAGCTGATCTGGTAAATGCTGAAACCGGAGTTGCAGAACGAATTGGGCAGCTTTTCATCATGGATGGTAAAAACCGGAATCCAATTGACAGACTAAAGGCAGGAGATATTGGTTCAACATTAAAACTGAAAAGCACACTCACCAACCATACATTAACTGCAAAAGGTGCCGGCATTAAAATTCAACCGATAGAGTTTCCGGTGCCAAGAATCAGATTCGCTATCATAGCAAAAAATAAAGCCGATGATGAAAAATTAAGTGAGGTGCTTCAGGAAATTCATATGGAAGATCCAACGCTTCAGGTCGATTATGATCGGGAAATGAAGCAGGTGCTTTTACTTGGGCAAGGGGAGTTGCATTTAGCTGTAACTAAATGGCGACTCGAGCATGTCTACAAAATGGAAGTTGAGTTTTTAAAGCCTCGTATTCCTTATCGGGAAACTATTCTTCGTGCAGCGAATGCATCATACCGACATAAAAAACAATCGGGTGGGGCAGGACAGTTTGGAGAAGTCTATATTAAAATTGAGCCGATTCAATCTCAGACAAATGGTAAACCGGAGCATCAGGTTAGAGATGTGGAAGAGGTGGCTTTGCCATGGGGTGGCAAACTGGTATTTAATAATTGTATCACCGGTGGTGTTATAGATTCCAGATTTATTCCTTCCATATTAAAAGGGGTCATGGATAAAATGAACGAGGGGCCACTCACCGGTTCGTATGTCAGAGATATTGTAGTGAGTGTTTATGATGGCAAAATGCATCCGGTAGACTCCAATGATATATCTTTTAAGATTGCCGGTATGATGGCTTTTAAAGAAGCATTTCATCAGGCAGAGCCTCAATTACTGGAACCCATTTACGATGTTGAAATTGAGATGCCTGAAGCAGTAATGGGTGAAGTAATGAGTGAGTTGCAGTCGAGGCGTTCCATAATTACCGGAATGGATAACCGGGGTGGTTATCAGGTAATCAAGGCACGTACTCCATTGGCTGAACTCGATAAATCCTCCGTTAACCTGCGTTCTATTACTCAGGGAAGAGCCCGGATAAAGTCTTCCTTCCTGGAATATTTGCCAGTTCCACCGGAATTGCAGCGAAAATTGACTGAGGAATACAATCAATTGGCACACCAGGATCATTGATAATCAGTGTTATAGGCTGCAAGGCATCGTGTAACCTCAGGCTTGGTTTCTTCGTTAAACTATCGAATGAAACCGATCCTAAACAACAAAAATTGGCTCATGTGGATTTTTACAGGAATCTTCATGACAACCTTTTTATCTTCATGTGTAAAAGACGACAAATCATGTATTGCTGCCAGAGGTGGTGGCAGTAATGTGGTTATTATTAAGCCGGTTTACAATGGATTAACATTTTCGGCCAACGATAATGTCGTAGATACGGTGTTTATTAAATATGGCACAAGTACCTTTCCGGGAACCAACACTAAAAAGTACGATGAATTCATTGTTTCTATTGAAGACCGGAATCATGTTGCTTTGAGAAGATTAACGTGTGGAGTGTTTTATTTCTGGGTTGTAAGTCAGGATACCACAACCGGTAACCGAATCACAGGCGGTGCAAGTTTTATAACCGATAAAATCAACGATACTTTTGAAATTAGTGTGCCATTAAAAGCACGGTAAAATATCAGAATATGATTTCCCAATACATTTTGTTTTCTTTGTAAAAAAATCGAGTATGTCTGATCTTGAAGTGGGAATTGGTTCCCGGGTACGTCACCCCGAGTTTGGTGAAGGAGTGGTAATTAATGTAAAGCCCAAAACTTACCTGGTAGTATTTATTCAGCGAGGTAAAATTGAAGTTGCAAAATCATATATCAATCTGGAAATCGTAGATGCTGTAGAACCTGAAACAGATCTGGTAAGTCTTTCAGATGTGGAGAAGATTATGACCAACATCATCAAAAGATACAGCGATATTCAGGAAACGGTACCAATGGGATCTAAATGGATGGGTGGAAAAATGATTCTCCAACCAGCAAGTTCATCTCTCAAACCGAAAGAAATTCCGATCGATATGTTTTTCAATAAAATAATCATGTTGAGAGATCGTTTAAGAGTTCTGGAACAAC
>CAUJFJ010000309.1 GCA_963169675.1 Bacteroidota bacterium | reverse complement strand
TGATCTTTTGATTTTACAACAGACGACAATCCCCCTACAACGACCACCATTTCCCCCCGGGGTTCGGTAGTTTTGAAATGATCGCTTATTTCCTGAAGTGTGCCTCTGATGGTCTCCTCATACATTTTTGTCAATTCGCGTGAAACGGCTGCCTGTCTGTCGGGTCCCAGATATTCACATAACTGATCCAGTGTTTTTGAAATTTTGTGTGGCGACTCATAAAGAACCATGGTTGGTTCCAATAATGCCAGTTCTTTCAATCGGGTTTGACGGCCCTTTTTAGGAGGTAAAAAACCTTCGAAATGGAATCTGTCGCAAGGCAAACCTGAAATTACCAATGCAGGTACGAACGCTGTTGGTCCTGGCAGGCATTCAACGGTTATTCCGGCTTTCAGACTTTCCCGAACCAGTAAAAATCCCGGATCCGAAATTCCCGGGGTGCCGGCATCACTGATCAACGCCACCTGCTGTCCGGCTAAAAGCATTTTCACCACTTCCGGAACCGATTGATGCTCATTATGTTGATGATGAGAAAGCATTCTCTTTTCAATGCCAAGATGTTGAAGCAAAACTCTGGAAGTCCGTGTATCTTCAGCCAGAATTACATCCGATTCTTTTAAAATACGAATAGCTCTGAGAGTGATATCCTCCAGATTTCCGAGTGGGGTTGGCACCAGAATGAGTTTCGACATACTTAAAAAATTACAGCCTGCAAGGTAGTTAATTGCAGGCTGAAATAAATATGGGCAAAAACAGATTTTCTGCTATGCAGTGGGTTAGTTGATCTTTATGAAACGTTTAACTCCTCTTCTGTTTTTTGAAGATGCTTCCAAAAAGTAAATGCCCGGATTCAGTCTTCTGATATCAATGATACCATCCCCGAGAGGAAGATATTGGGTCATCTGGCGGCCATCCGGCATCAAAATTCTTACGTACTCAAGCGGCTCATCGGAGGATGCTACAATTTTCAATTCACTGGTTGCCGGATTGGGATACATAGCAAATTTGATGGCTTCCACTTCAGGTGCATTTAAACTTGCAAGCGGAACAAAATAAACCTGAGTAAAGAAAGTATCGATTGGAAATGCAGGCGCCCCTTGTACCACAGGCCACACTACAACAATATTATTGCCTGCCTTATATGTTTGTGTATCAAAGTTATAGGTTTGAATTAATGTGGTTGTGGAGTCACCAGGCAGCAACACTAATCCAGCGAATGATGTCAGGGCTACCGATCCAGAATCGGCTTTTAGCAAAATATTGACACCACCATTAATAGCAATATTAGAGTTGTTGTTTACTTTTAAGGTAACCGAATAGGAAACTCCTTCATAGGCTGTATCAGGTAAAACCGGATATCCAGCCATCTGAGTTACTTTTAGTCCGATGGAACCTTGAGCCCTTATTAAAGAAAACCACCCTGCCAAGAGTGATATCGACACCAACATCAGCGCTTTTTTCATAGCTTTTTGTTTTATAATTTCAAAAATAAGCAATCTATTCAAATCCTGGTATTCATTTTTTTTAATATCTTACGCTCCCAAAACTACATCACCATGGATATTGTTGGTTCCATTATTCACAATTTAAACAAAGAAGAGATTCGGTTTTTCAAACTTTACAACTCCCGAATGGAGTCGGGGGAACGGAAAGATATCTTACTCTTTGATTACATCCGAAAGGCCGGTAAAAATTATGACGAAGACAAGATTTTTCAAAACTTATATCCCGGCAGCGATAAAAATGCATTTTACCGACTTCGAAACCGATTGATGAACGGACTCAATAAGTGTCTTTTGCTTCAGCACTATAATGAAGAAGATACTTTGATGTCGATTAACCTGTATGCATTGTCCCGTTTCTATATTTCGAAAAGTCAGCCCCAACTTGCCACCTACTTTTTAAAGAAAGCAGAAGCGCGCTCCAATGTAATCGAGAATTTTGAGCTGCTGGATCTGATTTACGGTGAATTTATAAGGCTATCACACGACATACTAGAAATTAATCCGGAAACTTATATTCTGAAGCGACGTGAAAATCAGGAAAAAATCAGACAATTACGTTCCATTGATGATGTGGTTGCGGTATTAAGTTACCGTCTGAAAATAACGCAGAATTTTGCCAAAAGTGATGAATCGGTTGTAGGGCTTCTTCAAAAAACAATCGACGACTTCCTTCATGATCCGGAAATTCGGAAGAGTCCTAAATTTCGTTTTCGTATTTACACCGCAGCAAGTCAGATTTTATTGCAGAACCGTGAATACCAGGCATTGGAAGAATACCTACTGAGAACCTATAAAGAATTTACCAAGCTGGAACTTTTCAATAAAAATAACCACGACACCAAACTGCAAATGCTCACCTATCTGGTGAACTCACTATTCAAAAACGATAAGCTAAAACTATCACTTCAATATACCGAGCTACTACATGATGCGATGAAAGAGTTCGGAAAATCGCTGTATGACAAGTACCTTTTCTTTTATTACAATTCATTGGTGATTAATTATTCCAAACTCGATAAGGAAAAAGCCATTCAGGTTTTGGAAGACATCCGGGAAAACCGAAAAATAACAGCTACTCCATTCTATGAGATCTTTATTTATCTGAACCTTTCAGTCTTACATTTCGATTTGGCCAAATACCGCGAATCGATCCGCTTCATGACCCGGCTTCACCAGTTGGAAAGCTATAAAAATGCAGACCAAGCCTTGCAATTTAAGGTTTCTGTTGCCGAACTGATGATCCGGTACGAACTACGTGATATGGATTATGTAACCTACCGGATTAACAGAATGAAGAAGGATTTTAAAGAAATTTTAAAGCAGGAACAATTCCTGAAGGAGAAAGAATTTATTTATCTGATAGGGAGAATGGAACATTACGGACATGAAGCTACATTCCGGAAAAAGTTAACAGAATTTCTTGATAAACATAAAGATACGGATGGAAGTGATGATGAGATAATTAATTATTCCAACTGGATTAAGGAAAAAACCAAGAAAAAAAGGACTATTTGAGTGCGTAAGAAGTGCCGAGAATTGAATATTCCTAAATCGGAAGCTACCCGTACATTTGGGTCATCAAACAGAAATTAAATCGAATTTAAAATAATTCAAAAATCAATCAAAATGAAAAAACATCTATTAACTCTCTCACTCTTAGTGCTTTCGGTGTTCGGCTTGACATCCACCGTGAAAGCACAGCCTTTCTGTCAGGCCGGCTTTACTTATGCTGTCGGAACCACCAACCCGAATGGTTCGGTTACGGTTTTCTTCAATGATTCATCTTATACCGCAGGTTCGGCACCTACTTACAGCTGGACTTTTTCTGATGGCCAGGTATCTACCCTTGAGAATCCTACAATTACTTTTGGCAGCACTGGTGTTTATTTAGCCTGTCTGACAATTAGCTCTCAGGTTCAGGGCTTTATCTGCACCAGCACCTTTTGCGACTCTCTTTACATCAATGTCCTTCCTCCTACGTGTTACGCAGGATTCGGATGGCAGCAAATCAGTCCGGGTGTAGTTACTTTTTCAGGAATGACCCAAAATAACGCTTCATGGGCTTGGGATTTTGGAGATGGAAGCTCAGCAACAGGCAATAATCCGGTTCATACCTATCTGGCTCCGGGATCTTACAATGCTTGTTTAACAGTTGTGACTTCCGCAGGACAATCATGCTCATCTTGTCAGACAGTTTTAGTAACAGGTGCTTCCTCTTGCAATGCATTGTTCACTTCCAATCAGGTTCCCGGCACTACAACTTTCAACTTCGTTAATCAATCTACAGCAACCAACAATATAAGTCAGGTTTGGAATTTTGGTGATGGTTCCTTCGATTATTCACCAAATCCTTCGCATACTTATGCTAACGGTGGTTTGTACAATGTTTGCCTGACAATTTATGATTCACTTGCCGGTTGCAGCGATACTTATTGCGACTCACTTTATATCAATACCCTCCCGGGATGTTTTGCAACTTTCGGATATCAGACATCACCATCAGGAACTGCATTTTATGGTCCGGCTCAAGGTAATGTATCATGGTCATGGGATTTTGGTGATGGTAGTATTGCCACAGGTCAGAATGTGAACCATGTTTACACCAATCCTGGTACTTATACAGCATGCCTCACAGTTGTTAACGGAGCAGGTCAAACATGTACATCTTGCCAGGTAATTACCATCACAGGTAGTTCAGCATGCGGATCAAACTTTGCCATTTATCCTGATACACTCACTCCTCACACTTACATTGCCTACAATCTTGCCTTCGGAACAGGGCCTATGACCTACGTTTGGAGCTGGGGTGATGGAACATCAAGCAATACTGCTTACCCAAGCCATACTTATGCCGGACCCGGGGTTTACACTATTTGTCTGACAATTACCGATGCAGCAGGTTGCACCAACACCACCTGCTACCAGTTCTCTTTATTGCGTGTAACCAATGCTCCTATCACCATAAATGTAGTGAATGGAACAACCGGTGTAAATAACACCGACCTGGTAAGCTTGCTGACTGTTGCACCAAATCCAGCAACAGATGCCTTAACTGCACAATTTAATGTTAGTCGGGAAACTTCTGTTTCATTCAGCATAAGCTCAGTTACTGGTCAAAATGTATACAATTCAGAGACTGTACGCTATACTGCTGGAAGTCACTCACAACGTCTGGATATCAGCAACTTAACAAAAGGACTTTATATTCTTCAGATTATCAGCAATGGTTCTGTGAAGCATCAAAAATTTGTGAAGCAATAATTTGGTTTTTAAGTGGTTATCCTGCCCCCTCCTTTTGAGGGGGCTTTTTTTTGCCCGTTTTTGGTTTCAGGCAAACTTAAAGCAGTGAAAATTGTTAGTATTTCTGGGTATAAAACCGTACCTTTGCACTTAGTTAAAAAGCTTAAAATCAGAAATATTACCATGATTACAGTAACAGAATCCGCATTAACAAAACTGAACCACCTGAGAGCTGAAGGCAATCGTGATGATTCATACTTTGTGCGAGTAGGTGTTGCCGGTGGCGGTTGTTCCGGTTTGACTTATGTTCTCGATTTCGATAACCAATTGAAAGCCGACGACAAAGTATTTGAAGACAAGGGAGTCAAAATTGTTTGCGACAAAAAATCATTTCTGTACCTCATAGGAACTCAACTGGAGTTTACCGATGGGCTGAATGGAAAAGGATTTGTATTCAATAATCCCAATGCTTCCCGCACCTGCGGCTGTGGCGAAAGCTTCGCAGTTTAAAAAAATTTCATTGCTTACTTTGAATCAGTCTAAATAAAAATAGATGTCAGACGATCAGAAAATACTGGATGAGGTAACCTCTTCGGAGTACAAATGGGGCTTTGTATCGGACATAGAATCCGACAATGCACCAATGGGTTTGAGTGAAGATATAGTTCGATTCATTTCAACTAAAAAAAATGAGCCTGAGTGGTTATTGGAATGGAGACTGAAAGCATACAGGCATTGGCTGACAATGACCGAGCCTAAGTGGCCCAATGTTAGCTACCCTGAAATTAACTTTCAGGATATCATTTACTATTCAGCACCTAAGCCTAAGAAGGTATTAAACAGCCTCGATGAGCTTGATCCAGAAATTAAGGCTACGTTCGATAAACTTGGTATTTCGCTTGAAGAACAAAAGCGACTCGCTAACGTTGCTGTTGATGCAGTTATCGACAGCGTTTCTGTGAAGACGACCTTTCGGGAATCACTTGCTGAATTGGGAATTATATTTTCGTCCTTTTCAGAAGCTGTACATGAACATCCTGAATTAATAAAAAAATATCTTGGGTCTGTTGTTCCTGCAACCGACAACTATTATGCTGCGCTTAACTCAGCAGTATTCAGTGACGGATCTTTCTGTTACATACCAAAGGGCGTTCGTTGTCCGATGGAGTTATCTACTTATTTCCGCATAAATTCAGCAGGTACCGGTCAATTTGAACGTACATTGATAGTTGCGGAAGAAGGCGCTTATGTGAGTTACCTCGAAGGATGTACTGCTCCAATGCGTGATGAGAACCAGTTGCATGCAGCAGTTGTTGAAATTGTTTCACACGAACGTGCACAAGTAAAATATTCCACTGTTCAAAACTGGTATCCTGGTGATAAAGAAGGCAAAGGTGGTATTTATAATTTCGTTACTAAACGAGGAATTTGTCTGGGTGACTACTCCAAAATTTCATGGACGCAGGTCGAGACCGGTTCTGCGATTACCTGGAAATACCCCAGTGTAATTCTTAAAGGAAATTACTCTATAGGTGAATTCTATTCTGTTGCAGTCACCAACAACATGCAACAAGCCGACACCGGAACGAAGATGATTCATCTGGGTAAAAACACCAAGAGCACGATTATTTCAAAAGGAATTTCCGGAGGGAAAAGCCATAATAGTTATCGCGGGTTGGTGAAGATTAACAAGAAAGCAGATAATGCCCGAAATTTCTCACAATGTGATTCTTTATTGCTGGGTGATAAATGCGGTGCACATACATTCCCTTATCTTGAAGTGGCCAACAAATCTTCGAAAGTAGAACACGAAGCCACCACATCTAAAGTTGGCGAAGATCAAATCTTCTATTGCAATCAAAGAGGCATCGCCACAGAAGATGCAATTGGATTAATTGTAAATGGCTATTGTAAAGAAGTCTTTAATCAGTTGCCGATGGAGTTTGCCGTTGAAGCACAGAAATTACTTGCTATTAGCTTAGAAGGAAGTGTAGGGTAATAAGGGGAAAGTGACAAGTGGCAAGTGACAAGTGACAAGTGGCAAGTGACAAGTGGCAAGTGGCAAGTGACAAGTGACAAGTGGCAAGTGGCAAGTGACAAGTGGCAAGTGACAAGTGACAAGTGACAAGTTAATGTCATTTAAAATTCGTCACATCAATTTGCCACAATTGAACTTAATTTTACAAAAATCAATATCTATAAATAGCAATAAAATAAGATATAAATGCTTCACTTTTTAATCATACTTTTTATGTCCACAATTAAACATTTTGAAGATTTGATAGTCTGGCAAAAAGCAAGACAATTAAATAAAAACATTTACACAATTTCAAATAACACAGCATTCATTACAGACTATGCCTTGAAGGATCAAATTCGAAAGTCCTCAATTTCTATTATGTCGAATATTGCAGAAGGCTTTGAACGAAATAGCACCAAAGAATACAAGTACTTTTTGAACATTGCCAAAGGGTCCTCTGGCGAGTTACGCTCGCAGCTATATATTGCTTATGATTTGAATTATATCAATGAAGAACAACTCACATACTACATGAATCTATCTTATGAAATCAGCAAAATGTTGTATTCGATCATTGACAAATTAAACTTAAAATAAACAAACTTTAGAAAAAAATAAAATTAAACATCAAAGGAAGAATTGAATGCTGGCAAAAAAAATACTTGCCACTTATCACTTGCCACTTGTTACTATCAACTTACAACTTAAATAAAAATGTTAACAATCAAAAACCTCCATGCGCGTGTGGAAGAAAAACAAATCCTAAACGGATTGAATTTCGAAGTTAAGCCCGGTGAAGTGCATGCCATAATGGGCCCCAATGGTTCCGGGAAAAGTACCCTTGCTTCTGTTTTAGCAGGAAGAGAAGAATATGAAGTTCTCGATGGTACTGTTACTTTCAATGGTGTCGATTTACTGGAATTATCACCCGAAGACCGTGCCCGTGCCGGTATATTTCTGGCTTTTCAATACCCGGTTGAAATTCCCGGAGTAAGCAATGCAAATTTTCTTAAAACCGCGGTAAATGAAGTTCGGAAATCAAAAGGTCTTGAACCTTATGATTCAAAGGACTTCCTTGCTATTATGAAAGAGAAAATGAAGCTGGTTGAAATGGACAAACAAATGACCACGCGTTCGGTGAATGAAGGCTTCAGTGGTGGTGAGAAAAAAAGAAATGAGATATTTCAAATGGCCATGCTGGAACCACAATTAGCTATCATGGACGAAACCGATTCAGGACTCGATATCGATGCGCTCCGGATTGTCTCCAATGGGGTTAATGCTTTGCGCGATGGGAAACGTTCATTTATTGTAATCACGCACTACCAAAGATTACTGGATTATATTGTTCCCGATTTCGTGCATGTACTTTACAAAGGCCGCATTGTTAAATCAGGTACAAAAGATCTTGCCCTTGAACTCGAAGAAAAAGGGTACGACTGGATTAAGGAAGAGGTTGAAGCCTAACTTTAACTTTTCGGAAAATCCATCTTAAATGCAGTTAATGCAGTAATAATACCATCCCGGTTCACCGGAAAATTAGAAATAATTATGATTGCCGAAATAAAGAAAGAAGCAGTTGAAACATTCAAAAGACTAGGCTTCCCATCCACTAAAAATGAGGAGTGGAAATATTTTAATGTACAACAAATACTACCCGATCAGCCGGTGTTTGCATCTGCACCTGCACGTTTAAGCGCATCCGACTTAACCCCTTGCATGATTGCAGGCAGCAATGTGCACCTTTTGGTATTTGAAAACGGAATCTACCGGGCCGACTTGTCTTCAACAGGCACCATCGAAAATCTCGTAATAGGCCCCATTTCCGCTTTGAAAGAAAATGATACCTTCAAAAATAATTTTGGCAAGATTGTTTCATTTGGCACAGAACCTTTTGTAGCTTTAAACACGGCTGTCGATCACGAAGGTGTTTTTATTCATGTACCGGCTAATACAGCAATCGAGAAAACGATTCACATTTTACATGTGAATACCAATGAACAATCGGATCGCATTACTTCCATCCGGAATTTAATAGTGGCAGAAAAGCAAGCAGCTATTTCAATTGTAGAAAGTTACCATGCATTGAATCAGCAGTGCAACGGATTAATTAATGTTGTCAATGAAATTGTTGTTCATGAAAGTGCAAGGGTTGAACTATGTAAAGCTCAACTCGATTCAGATGCTGCATCACAAATAAATTTCACACAAACCATCCAGGAGAAAAACAGCACATTTGATACGGTAACTGTTACTCTAAATGGCAGACTGACCCGTAACAACCTCCATATTAAACTTAACGACACCAATTGCACGGCACATTTATTTGGATTGTATATACTAGACGGCGAACAGCTTACAGACAATCACACATTGGTAGACCATGCAATGCCTAATTGTTTCAGCAATGAATTATACAAGGGCGTTATTGGCGGGAAAGCATCCGGCGTTTTCAATGGCAAAATATTTGTCAGGAAAGATGCTCAGAAAACAAATGCTTATCAGTCGAATAAAAACATTTTGCTTTCAGATGATGCTACCATGAACACCAAACCACAGCTTGAAATATTTGCTGATGATGTTAAGTGTACGCATGGCGCCACAACTGGTCAACTTGATGAAGAAGCATTGTTCTACCTAAGAGCCCGTGGCATCGGAGAAAAGAGTGCTCGTACATTGTTGAATATTGCATTTGTAGCCGATGTATTGAATAATATAAAGTCGGATGAACTCAGGGAAACCTTACAACAAAAAGCTGAGGCCAAATTGATGCAGTAATATTTCGAATACAAAATAGAATTTTTCTGAGTAATAATACTATAACAAAAATGAATACCGAAGTCCCTGTTTCCGCTATCCAAAGTCAGCAATATTGTGCCGGCTTGCGCGCTGACTTCCCTATTCTGAATGAAATGCCTTATGGGAAACCATTGGTTTATTTCGATAATGCTGCCACATCGCAAAAGCCGGCAATAGTGATTGAAGCTTTGCAGAAATATTACTCAACCTACAATGCGAATATTCATCGTGGTGTACATTTTTTAAGTCAGAAGGCATCACAGGCATTTGATGATGTGAGGGTAAAGGTGCAGGAGTTTATCAATGCTTCAAGTGAACGTGAAATAATATTTACCCGAGGCACAACGGAATCAATCAATCTGGTTGCTGCAACATACGGCAGAAAAAATATTGGTGCAGGTGACGAAATCATTGTCAGTGCCATGGAACACCATAGTAATATTGTTCCCTGGCAATTACTTTGTGAAGAAAAAGGTGCAAAACTTAGAGTGATTGAAATGAATGATGCCGGTGAATTAATCATCGATTCATTCAAGTCGTTGCTCAATGAGAGAACAAAATTTGTTTCTATAGTTCATACTTCCAATTCCCTTGGAACCATAAATCCTGTAAAAGAAATTATCGCTCTTGCCCATGAACGAAACATTCCTGTGTTAGTAGATGGTGCGCAGGCTGTAGCTCATTCCAAAATCGATGTTCAGGCTCTCGATTGTGATTTCTTTGCTTTTTCCGGGCATAAAATGTTTGGTCCAACAGGTGTTGGTGCTTTATATGGAAAACTAAATTTACTGGAAAACATGCCTCCTTATCAGGGTGGTGGTGAGATGATTCATTCAGTAAGTTTTGAGAAGACAACTTTCAATGAAGTGCCATTTAAATTTGAAGCCGGCACACCCAATATTGCAGATGTAATCGCTTTGGGAACTGCTATCGATTATATGAATGGGATTGATTTAAGTTCAGTTGCTGCATTCGAACAAGAACTTCTTGCTCATGCAACAGAGGGCTTAAAAAAAATTCCGCATGTGAAATTGATTGGAACAGCTTCTAAAAAAAGTAGTGTTGTTTCATTTGTTATTGATAGTGTAAATGCTTTGGATGCCGGTATGTATCTCGATACTTTGGGAATTGCGGTAAGAACTGGTCACCATTGTACTGAACCGGTCATGCAACGATTCGGAATTCCTGGTACCATCAGAGCTTCTTTTATGTTTTATAATTCAATTGCTGAAATAGATCAACTTTTAGATGGTGTTAAAAAGGCGATACAACTTTTAAGAAAAGACTAATTTTTGTAGCATTTCTTTTACAATCACAAATTATAAATTGCTTCTGTTGATTTCCTTATCAAAAGTGGATGTCATTAAATTGTCGTTTTTTACTTTTACTGTCCGTGTTTTCAACTTTATACTACTGAATACTAACAAATTAACATCTAACAGATGAAATCTTGTTAACTTTTAAGGTTAGGTCACCTTGCGCTGCATAGTTATAGTCCATAACTTTGATTTTCCCAAAAACCAACCAATTTAAAATCTAAATTATTTATCAATGACAAAATTCAACATGAGAAGTAAACTTATGGGTTTACTTGTTAGTGCCTTGTTAGTACAGGGCATTGAAGCGAATGCTCAGCAAACGTTGAGAAAGCCGCTTACGGATGTTTCGGAATCTGCTATTGTTCTTAAAGGTGAGCGATACACATTCCCATCCAACTACAGAACATTGCAACTCGATCAGGTTGCGATGGAACAACTATTAGGACAGGCTCCAGAAGAATCTGCTTACCGTACGAGTGGGCAGGTAGTATTCAACATGCCAATGCCTGATGGAACTACACAAGCATTTAGTATCTACAAATCGGTTGTAATGCATCCCGATTTAGCTGCCAATTTTCCTGAGATTAAAACTTTTGCAGGATATGGAATTGATCATCCTGAAGATCACATCCGGTTAGATATCACTCCGCTTGGTTTTCATGCGATGATACTATCACCACGTGGACAGGTTTTTATTGATCCATACAGTACCAACACAACTACTGATTACATCTGTTACTACAAGAAAGATGTAACCAGAACTACATCCTTCACATGTGAAACAGAGGATTTATCTGAAGATCTTCAGAAGTCAATCCCTTCCAATTATCAAGGGCAACGATCAATAGGTACACAGCTTCGTACTTATCGTTTGGCACTTGCCGGAACAGGAGAATATACTGCAACTAAAGGAGGAACTGTTTCAGGTGGATTAGCTGGTATGGTTACTTCTATGAACCGTGTTAACGGAGTTTATGAAACGGAAGTAAGTATCAGAATGGTTTTGATTGCCAACAACAATCTTCTTGTATATACAAACAGTGCAACAGATCCTTACACTAATGGAAATGGAGTAACCATGCTCACTGAAAACATCAACAATTGCAATGCTGTGATTGGTTCTGCTAACTTTGATATCGGCCACGTATTCAGTACCGGTGGTGGTGGAGTTGCAGGATTAGGTGTTGTATGTGGAACCAGCAAGGCAAGAGGAGTTACCGGTCAATCGAATCCGGTTGGAGATCCATTTGATATTGATTATGTAGCTCATGAAATGGGACATCAGTTTGCAGGTAATCACACCTTCAACAGTTCTACCGGTTCTTGTTCCGGTAACCGTGCTGCATCTGCAGCATATGAGCCGGGAAGTGGAATCACCATTATGGCTTATGCTGGTATTTGCGGAACAGATAACCTTGCATCAAACAGTATTGCATATTTCCACACAAAAAGTTTTGATGAAATTGTTATCTTCAGTACCACAGGAACAGGTAATAACTGTCCGGTAACTACCGCTACAGGAAACACTCCTCCTGTGGTAACAAGCATGGGTGCAAATTATACTATTCCAATCTCTACCCCTTTTGTATTGACCGGTGCAGCCACCGATGCTAATGGACATGCACTTACCTATTCATGGGAACAATTTAACTTAGGAACTGCTGGTGCATGGAATGCGAATCTTGGTAATGCTCCAATTTTCCGTCCATTCACTCCAACGACTTCTCCATCACGTACCTTCCCTAAATTGTCAGATATCATCAACAATACAACAACAGTTGGAGAGATTCTACCTAACGTGGCGAGAACTTTGAATTTCCAATTAACGGTTCGCGATAATATTGCAGGTGGTGGAGGTGTAATGCACCCTGACTCAACTGTAACTATTACGGTAGCAAATACCGGTGGTGCATTTGCAGTTACTGCTCCAAACACGGCTGTAACCTGGGCAGGTGGTTCCACACAAACTGTAACCTGGAATGTTAGCGGAACTTCTGGTTCTCCTATCAACACAGCGAACGTAAAAATTTCACTTTCGACAGATGGTGGTAACAACTTCTCAACTGTAATCCTGGCAAGTACTGCTAACGATGGCACTGAATCAATCACTGTTCCTAACGTTGCTACCACACAGGCACGTATTAAAGTTGAAGCGGTTGGAAATATTTATTTCGATATGAGTAATGCAAACTTCACTATTACATCAAGTGCATTCTCTTCAATCACTACCTCATCTATTGCAACTACAAACTATTGTGCCGGTGCAGCATTGAACGTTACCTTCACAACAAATGGAAGTGCCAATGCAGGAAATACTTTCACTGCACAATTATCTAATGCTTCAGGTTCTTTTGCTTCACCAGATTCAATTGGATCACTTACTTCAACAACAGCGGGTACTATTGCCTGTGTAATTCCTGCAGGAACAGCATCCGGAACCGGTTATCGTATTCGTGTGGTTAGTTCAAACCCTGCTGTTACAGGAAGCAACAACGGAGCAAACCTTACTATCTCTGCACAGGTTGCTGCTGCGGGTGCTCCTCAAAGTGGTTCATCAGCTTATTGCGCTAATCTTCCGATAATTTTTACGGTAGGATCCATTGCAAACGCAACAACTTACACATGGTCGGTAAATGCAGGAGGTATTATCACCAATGGTCAGGGTACTACACAAGTAACGATTGTATTCCCTCCGGGTCAACCAACAATTGTTGCAACTGTATCAGTATTTGGATCAAATGCTAATTGCACCGGAACTGCAGGGACAGCAAACTTCACAATTTTCAATACACCTAATACTCCAACAGCAAACAATGCTACAGGATGTGCAGGCTCACCGATAAGTCTGTCGGGATCTCCTGCAGGTGGAATATTCAGCGTTCCAAATCCTTACACTGGGCCATCCACAACTTACACTTATACGGTAACAACAATAAACGGATGTAATGCAACTAGTTTACCAGCGTCTATAACAGTAAATCCATTACCAAGTGTAACCGCAGGTAACGTAACAGGATGTGCAGGTTCACTTATTTCCCTCATCGGATCTCCTGCAGGTGGAACATTTAGTGTTGCAAATCCTTACTCAGGACCTTCCACAACCTATACTTACACCTACACTAATGGAAATGGTTGCACGAACATCAGTTCACCTGCAACAATTACAGTTAACCCTTTACCAACTGTTAGCTTCAGTGGCCTTTCATCAACTTATAATGTAAGTGCGTCTGCTGCTACATTAACAGGCTCGCCTGCAGGTGGAACATTCAGTGGAACTGGAATAAGTGGAAACACCTTTACTCCGGCAACGGCAGGCGTTGGTGGGCCATATACAATCACCTATTCCTATACTGATGGAAACAGTTGTTCAAACTCTGCATCTCAAACAACAACTGTTGTCAATTGTACAACTCCGGCATCTCCGGCATCTATAACTTCTACTGGAGGAACTTCTAAGATTTGCCCGGGAGACTCTAAATCTTATTCCATTGCTGTTGTTGCCGGCGCAACCTCTTATACCTGGATTCCACCGGTTGGAGGAACAGTCGTTACAGGTCAGGGAACCCGTTTTGTAACAATATCATACAATGCAGGTTTTGTTACTACCGGAACACTGGGAGTAACAGCAGACAATGCATGCGGTAGCAGTGCTCCTAAAACATTGTCGATCTTCAGAAATGTGCCGACAACACCTGGTACCATATCCATGACTGGCGGAACAACAAAAGTTTGCCCTGGAGACACACGTACCTACACAATTACACCAATTGCCAATGCAACTTCTTACACGTGGACCCCACCAGTGGGATCATCCATAGTTAGCGGACAAGGTACTACATCTGTTACAGTTACTTACAACTCCGGATTCACTGCAAATGGAACAGTAAGCGTTGTTTCCAATAACGCTTGCGGAAGCAGTAGTGCACGATTCTATTATGTGTTAAGAAATGTTCCTGCAACTCCGGGAGTAGTTACCGGACAAACTGCAGGGTTGTGTCAACTATCTGGAATACCCTATTCCGTAGTTGCTGTACCTGGAACTACATATACGTGGGGCTTTAGTGTTGCCAACGCAGCTATTGCAAGCGGACAAGGAACAAATAGCATCACAGCGAATTTCCTTACCGGTTATGTTTCAGGCAATATTCAAGTATCTGCAACCAATGCCTGTGGAACAAGTGCATTGAGACAACTAACTCTCAAGACTACTCCTGCTACTGTTACAAGTATCACAGGAACCGATTTGACATGTGCTAATCAGTCAGGTGTGCCATATTCAATCAGTCCCGTAAGCAGTGCACTGAATTACACATGGAATGTCCCAACCGGTGCTACCATTAATGATGGCACTGTAACTTCTACATCTACAACCTTAACTACTAACTCAACTTCAGTAACTGTCAACTTTGCTGCTACAGCAGGAAATGTTCGTGTGCGTTCAACCAATGCATGTTGAAGTTCACGTTCTTTAAACAAGGCTGTTACGTTCAATTGTAGAAATGCGGAGGTGTCCGGATCCATGGCATTAAACATAGTCCCTGGTCCTGAGCGTGTAATTCTATACATCAG
>CAUJFJ010000308.1 GCA_963169675.1 Bacteroidota bacterium | reverse complement strand
GATTTAATACCGATAACTATCAGGTAACACCTCTGGCTACCACCGATTACCGCGCTGTAGTTACTTTAACAGGATGTAATCCCGATACATCAAACAGTATAACTGTTGTTGTTGGTGTTCTTCCTCCGGTTACTACCGGTGATACCCGTTGCGGTTATGGCACAGTAACGCTTAGCGCAAACAGCAGTGTGAAATGGTATGATGCACCAACAGGTGGTAATTTGCTCGGAAGTGGTTCTACGTACACAACAAACGTTGGAGCAACAACAACTTTTTATGCGGCAGCTACTACAAATGGTGGCGGATCAGGAGTAACTCCAATGCCGGCTGAAAATGGAAGTATTTCGGGAAGCCTTTCACGTGGCTATTTCTTTACTGCACCATCTAATTTTACTATGACCGGCCTACGTGTTCCTGCAACTGGAGGAAGTACTCAGAACATTGCTGTCATTAAGTTTGTTCCTGCAGTTGTACCACCTGTATTCCCAACTGTAACTAATGACTTTGTTGTTCTCTTTGTTACTCAAAATAATCCATCCTTAGGTGTTATTCCTGTAAATATTCCAATTGCAGCCGGTGAAATTATCGGAGTGCTTGGAACTATGGGTACAACAGATTTTAATTCCTATGCAACAAGTCCGGCAACTACTACTATAGACGGTCAAACAGTTACTATTTCCAGAATGGGAATGCAATTCGGATTGTCTACAACGGCACCAATTGATATCTGGCAGGAAATAGGTGGTTCCATTTCACGTGTTGAAATTACTTATGAAGTTGGTTGCGAAAGCGCACGTGTTCCTGCAGTTGCAACTATCAATGCATCTGATCCTGTAACTATAAATGCTACGCAATCTGCATTGTGTCAGGGCGAGACAGCAACACTTACTGCTGTATCTGTAAATCCGGGATATACCTATACCTGGTCGCCTTCAACAGGATTGAGCGGAACAACGGGCACAACTGTTACAGCTACTCCTTCAACTTCTATAACTTATACCTTGGTTGCTACCGATGGAACTTGTGGTGCAATTGATAGTATTTTCATGAATGTTGGGCCTGCCTCTGTTGCAGGTATAGCTACTATTTCAAGCGATACCATTTGTCTGGGTACTGATGCATTCTTATATCTGAATGGTTCTACCGGAACAATTCAATGGCAAAGTTTTGATGGAACCAATTGGGTCAATGAAACAGGTCCCGGATTTAACACCGGCCTCTATACCGTATCGCCTGCAACAAATACTTTATACCGTGCAGTGGTAACAAGCGGTGGTTGTGATCCTGATACTTCTGTTTCTTTAAATCTCGATGTAATTTCTATTTCTGATCCTACCGTTCAAAACGATACGTTGTGTGGAAATGGAACTGCTAATCTTATTGCTTCAGGACCGGGTCAACTCGATTGGTACACTGCTGCTACAGGTGGAGTTTCGGTAAATACCGGAAGTACCTATAATTCTGTTGTGTCATCAACTACCACTTATTATGTAGAAGCAACTGCTGGAAGCTCCCTGAATGTTGGGCCCATATCACCCGGAATCGGAGCGCAAAATCAAAGTGTCGGTAACGATTACGGTTGTGGATTTGATGTTATTCAGCAGGCAACTATTCAACGTGTTTTTGTTTCTCCGGCAGCTACAGGAACTATCACCATTAATTTAAGAGATACACAAGGCGGTACCATACTAAATACTGCAACAGCTAATGTAACAGCATTCTCGGGATTAGTTCCTATCGAACTTGGTTTCACAGTTAATCCCGGAACAGGTTATCGTTTAGAATTAGCAACCGGAAGTGCGGCCCTGTATTATAATACCAGTGGTGCTGTTTATTCTTATACAACTGTAGGATGTCCCGTTACAATTGCCGGAGCCGTTAATCCAGCACTTAATACAGGAGGACAATATTTATATTTCTACAATTGGGAAGTACGTCAGGGATGCTCTAGTAATCGTATTCCTGTGACCGCAGTTGTTTTGAGTACTCCAGCTATTCCTACCATTTTGGTAAATGGAAGTCAATTAACATCTTCTGCAGCTACCAACAACCAATGGTATCTGAACGGAACATTAATTCCGGGAGCAACCGGACAGGTTTATGTAACTACACAGCCCGGTAGTTATACAGTGGTTGTAACTGATCCATTAACCGGATGTACTTCTGAATCGGCTGCAATTGTTATTGTGTCACTTGCTGACGGAAATATTGGCGTTGCAGGAATCAATGTTTATCCGAACCCTGCAAACAACTTTGTTTTTGTAAGCAGTACTGATGCCATTAATCCGGTACTAGACATTAAATTGTTCAATGCTTTAGGTGAATTGATGAATACCATCAAAGCAACATCGCCAGTGACAAAAGTTGAACTCAACGGTCCTTCAGGTGTTTATTCACTGAGAATAACAACTGCTAAAGGCAGCTTTTCAACAGGATTGGTGAAATATTAAAATTTCTCAATTGAATATTTAAAAGCGGAGAGTTGTATAAAGCTCTCCGCTTTTTTAATTTTATTTTTTCATATTTGCCACAGTTGAAACCTAACCACAATTTTTAAATTCTTAAAAAGAAACGAAAAATGCACATATTGGCGTTATGGATCTGCAAATCGGTTCTGACACTAGCATAAAACATGCTATTTAAGTTAATATTAACGAGTATCTAATTTTATTTATAAAACATTCATTCTTTATATGCATCCATACTGGAACACATTGAAGATAAAGGCGACCATTTTCACTATTATTTTTTTCTGTTTCGCCTGTTTTATGTTGCAGGCAGATTCATTGGTTTCATATCAAACTACTCCAACATACAAGCATTTCGGAGTTGAAGATGGACTTCCCGGAACAACAGTATATTGTGCAGAGCAAGACGCAGATGGCTTTATGTGGTTTGGAACTGATGCGGGAGTTTCCAGATTTGATGGGAAGGAATTTGTGAACTATGGAGTAAAGGATGGTGTTAGCGATAGTGATGTTTTGAGAATTTTTGAAGATTCGAAAGGCAGAATTTGGTTTTTGACATTGAAAGGCGTGCTTTCATACTATTTTAAAGGGAAAATTTATAATCCCGCTAATGACCCTAAACTGCCCAAAGAACCTGCTTATAATGGCTTAATGACAATGCATGAAGATTGTTTTGGTACACTTTGGTTTGGTGGAATTGGAAGCCAGGTTGTTGTTGTTTCAGATTTACTTGGATCCAAATTACTTCATTTAGATGAAGCAAAATTAAATCAAGGAGTTTCAGGCTGGACATTTTTGTATGAACCCGATAGTGCATCTATATGGATTAGCACCATGGATGGTAAGTTTGTTGTGAATAAAAAGACACTAAAATATACGAAGCAACCCTTTAGTACAAGTATTGATTCAATTGCACTTTTTAGTCAAACTGGTCCGTTTGAAGGAGTGATTTTAAGCAATCGCAAAGTTTACACACTCAAAGGAAGCAGTTTGGGAAATGCAATTCCCAGTTTATCGTTGTATACGGACAATAAAGATTTAAAAGCTGAAATTGATAGCGACAGAAACTTTTGGATTTATAATCATGGACAATGCTTGTTCTATGAATTGGATAAAGGTATGTACAAAGATCCTGTAACTTTTTTTTCGGGACAGTATGTAAATCGTGTGTTTGTTGATAAGGAGAAAAATAAATGGTTTTGTACCAGTGGGAATGGGGTATATTTATTATCAGAGAATCAGAAATGGATCACTAACCTGGTGGATCCTACCGGAGATAAAATGGTTGTTTTGGGTATTCATCGTGATCAAGCCGGAACAATTTGGTTTGGAACATCTAATGGCATTTTGGGCCGGATTAGTAATGGGGAATTTGCATCTTTTAACTTAAAAACAGATTTTGGTTCCAGATTTCGTATTTTGTCGATAACTAGTTCCGTCAATAATAATATTTATTGTGCCACCGATATCGGCATAATTAAAGTTAGTTTCCTGAATGGCAAATCTAAACAGGAATTATTGGCAAATGATCTGGTTCAATTTTCTGCAATGAAGTTTGTTGTCAACGACAGAGCCGGGAAAATTTATTGTTCAGATAATAGTGGGATTTCTTACATATTCGACAGGAATGGTAAAGAATCCCGTAGTCCAACACTTGTAAATTTACCGCATAAAAGAACCTATTCCCTATTTTTTGATACTCAAAACAGATTATGGTTTGAAAACTTTGATGAACTTCTTTGTTGGGATGGCAAATCTTTAAAATCTTTTGCCGGGATGGAACCTTTTTTTGGCAATAAGATAACAAGTATCAATCAATTGTATGATGGCACCATGGTAATTGCAACCAATGGGAATGGAGTAAGGTTTTTGAAGAATGATAGTATCATATTTTCTTTGAATACATCGAATGGACTTAGTAGTGATGTTTGCAGAAGAATTTTTGTAGATGATGAATTTGTTTACGTAGCTACTAATAGCGGAATTTCAAGATTTAAATGGTCTAATAATAAAGTTACCGACATAGAAACATTCAATACCAACGATGGACTGTCATCGGATGATATTAATGAAATTGTTACTGACAAAGGGAATATTTATTTGGCTACAAGTAATGGTTTGTGTATTGTTGACAAAAGAATCAGCCGTGGGAAAACTGATCCTCCCTTGGTTAAAATTACGGATGTTTTCCATCGCAGTTCAAAGCTAACTAATTTCGATAACCTGCTTTTCAAGTATCATGATGCAAATTTTACCGTTCGGTTTATTGGTTTAACCTATGTCAATGCTGAAAAAGTTAGTTATCAGTTTTCTAACGATGGAGGAAGCAACTGGCAGGAATCGAAAACCAATTCTATACAGTTTTCCGATTTGCCATCCGGGCAATACAATTTATTGATCAGAGCAAAAAAGTACAATTCAGAGTGGGGAAATCCTGCTGTTTTGTCGTTTGAAGTTTCTACACCATTTTATAAATCGATGTGGTTTTACGGCATCATAATAATTGTCGGCATCTTTTGTATATACTACATTATTCAGATTATTTCCTCGCGAAAATATGAACGCGAACTAGAGAGACTGCGTGCTTTGCGCGAATTGGAATCCGAAAGAAATAGAATTGCTGCTGAAATGCATGATGACTTAGGAGCTGACTTAACTTTAATAGCTATCCAGGCCAGGATACTCCGAAGTCAATCAGATTTCACAGACTCAAATATTTCACAGATTGATAGCATTGCAACCAGTTCTTCAAGACTTATCGATAAAATGGGTGAAATTATTTGGGCCCTTAACACATCCAATGACACATTAATAAATCTGATATCCTACATTCATAAGTATGTAAAGGATTATTTAGCTGCAAATGCAATTAATTGTACAGTTGCGTTGCCTCAACAATGTCCGGATGTTATTTTGAATTCTGCATATCGTAGAAATACTTATTTAATTGTAAAAGAAGCGATTCATAACATCGTGAAACATTCAGGAGCTAGTCATGTAACTGTTTCTTTTGAAATAGATTCAGCCTTTAGAATCATTGTTAGTGATGAAGGATGCGGATTTCAACAGGGTTTGGGAAGAGGAAACGGTATTGCGAATATGCAGCAAAGGGCAATAGATAATAACGCAAGTTTAGAAATCGAAAAGAGTAATGGAACGAAAGTTATTTATAGCGACCTCAAAATAAAGTTGAAGCAAACAACATAGTACATTTGTACTAGATAGGTTTTGGTATAAATCCATACCTTGCAAATATTTATGTTATAAAGTATGTCGACCAGAGTCATTTTAGTTGAGGATCACACAGAAATCCGGAATGGTCTGGTATTTCTCATCAATAATTCCAGTGATTATAGCTGTCTGGGGTTTGCAGATGCTGAATCTGCCTTTTCTTATCTTGAAAGCCAAGATGTAGATGTAATTTTATTAGACATTAAGTTGCCGGGAATGTCTGGGATCGAATTTGCCAGACTTTTGCGTCAAAAGCATCCAAACATTCAAATTATCATGTGTACGGTTTATGAAGATGATGAAAAAATATTTGAAGCTTTGGCAGCCGGGGCAAATGGATACCTGCTGAAGAAATCATCTCCTATGGTAATCATCGACGCAATTAAGGATGTTTTAAATGGAAGCGCTCCTATGTCCGGATCAATTGCCAGAAAGGTTGTTAATTTTTTTCAAAAAAAGCCTGCAACTACTACTCATGATCTGAGTATGAGAGAAAGTGAGATTTTGAATTTGTTGGCAGATGGTTTCAGCAATAAAGAAATCGCTGACAAGGACACTATCTCATAAAGTGTGTAAGATGCAAAATTATAACATTAAACGGTTTTCAAATAATATAAGGAATTGATTTATAATTTGCCCCCAATTCCGCTGAGCCATAGTCCATTTATTGGTAGATTGTCTGATAGCTAAATA
>CAUJFJ010000307.1 GCA_963169675.1 Bacteroidota bacterium | reverse complement strand
GATTTAGGTTTGGAAATAGATTCCAAAGAAGACATTAAAGAAGGCTATAAATACATGGCTGAGTTGAATGCCCGGAAAGGTGATTTTAAAAATGCATTCAGTTATCAGCAGAAATTTCAGGTAATAAGCGATTCTCTGCTGAATGAGGAAAAAGCCGCTCAATTGACAGAAATGCTTGTCAAATATGAATCAAGCAGAAAAGATGAAGAAAATAAGCTCTTACAGAAAGAGAATGAAATTCAAAAGATTTTACTAGACAGAAACAGGTACATTAATATTGGATTAGGAATTCTGCTGGTGCTTTTAGTGGTGATTTCGTGGTTGATAATTAAGCAGGCAAAATTAAGATCGAAACAACAGGAAATGGAATTGGAACAGCGCCTTCTTCGCAGTCAGATGAATCCTCATTTTATTTTTAATTCCTTACAATCTATTCAAGCATATATTTTTGAAAATTCACCTATTGAAGCCGGAAAATACCTCGCCGACTTTTCCCGTTTAATTCGTTTGATTCTTGAAAATTCAACCGCTGAAACAATTCCTTTATCTAAAGAAATTGAAACATTGAAATATTATTTATCGCTTCAGAAGCTAAGGTTTTCAGAGAAATTAGATTATACACTGGAAGCTTCTGAAGGTAACGGAATGGAGTTCATTCAAATTCCTCCTATGCTGATGCAGCCATTTATTGAAAATTCTATAGAACATGGAATCCGAATGAAAGATGGAAAGGGATCTGTAAAAGTGCAGATTGATGTAAGCGACACTTGCATCCATTTGCGGGTGACCGATGATGGAATTGGAAGGAAAAAAGCTGCTGAAATGCAATCAGGCAATAACGGACACAAATCGTTGGCTATGGGCATTACACAAGACCGTTTGGAAATATTTAACAGGAAGTGGAAAAAGAAAGCAAAATTGCGTATCATTGATCTTCCTGAAAATACAGGAACAGTTGTTGAAATCGATTTACCACTTTAAATTCAGGTGCTTTATATGTCACGTTTAGTTATAATTGATGATGAGAAAAAAGCCCGCGATTCTGTTAGGTCGCTTTTAGATTTGCTGCATCTGGATGTGGAAGTAGTGGGTGAAGCAGAGAGTGTGGCTGATGGCTTAAAGTTAATTACAAAGACCTTTCCTGAAATCCTTTTGCTCGATGTAAGATTAACGGATGGTACCGGATTTGATTTGCTTGAAAAACTGGAGCCACCATACCCTATTATAATTTTTATTACTGCATTTGAACACTATGCTTTGAAAGCTTTTCGGTTCAGTGCAATTGATTACCTGTTAAAACCGGTTGATCCCGATAGTCTGGCCGATGCCATTTCAAGAGCGAAAGATCGCTTATTGGCATCTGAAATGGAAACTAAAATTAAGAGCCTTGTTGTTAATCTTTCCAGTCATACCAAAGAAAATAAAAGAATAGTACTAAAAACCGCAGAGCAAATTCATGTGGTTAGAATTAAAGATATCATCAGGCTCGAATCGGATAAGAATTACACTACTTTTTTTCTGGAAGGAAATGTTTCTATTCTGGTCAGTAAAACACTGAAGGAGTATGATGACTTACTAACGGAATATGGTTTTTTGAGAGTGCATCAAAGTCACCTCGTAAATGTTGAGTTTATCGACAAATTCGATAAGCGGGAGGGAGGCTACCTGATTCTCAGGAATAAAGCATCGGTTCCTGTTTCAACCCGAAAAAAGGAGGAATTGATAAAATTACTGGAGACCCTGTAGCTTCACTTAATCACCAAAATTGGGCATTTAATGGAAAATTTCAGGCAGATTTATTTTTAAATAGAATTTCTTCTACTTTCGGCCTAGTTTTAACCTTCACTAATCACCTTAATTAACATTATTATGAAAATTAAATTTCTTGCTGCAGCAGTTACTGCTACTGCTATTATCGCCGGCACAGCCTCTGTCCAGGCTCAAAAACTCGATAAATTCGGGGCCGATTTAGGAAAAAAATCTGTAATGGGTAAGGAAGTACGTGTTCCCTACACCGATCTGATCAGCTATTATGGCTACATCAAACCGGGTGCAACTCCGGATGCTAAAGTTGGCGGTAAAAATTACTACTACCTCTATTTATGGATCCCAGCTGTTGCTCCTGAAGTGGGAGTTCGAATGATTTCTCCGATCCCTTCATCTATGTCACCGGGAGAAACTGATTTCGTTGGTGCCGATTACAAAGCAAATGAAGCTGAAAAAACTAACTATTTTGACACCTGGATCACTCTTGAAAAGGCAAGTGGTGTTACCAAGGCTGAAGATATCGTTGCTAAAGGGGCATCTGCTTCCTGGATCTCTTTTGGAGTAAATGATGATTCTTCTGAAATGCCTGCTCAACCATCAGGAAGTAAATACAATTCATTAATGCGTGTTACCAGCGAAACAAGCGATCCGTTGAAATCTCTTACTGTGGGCTTGTACCGAGTTGGATTTACAACTTTCAAAACAGGTGAAGTTCAGGGCGGCTTCCTGGCTCAGGTTGGTGCTCCTGTTAAACTTCCAGGCGTGAAAATTGCTTCTAACATGGAAGCTTTGATGAATGCTGTAATGGCGAAGTAATCCAAATACCATTTTAGGAATATCGTAAAACCCCGTGATTTTCACGGGGTTTTATAGTTTTAGACGATACTTCCCATTTTTACAGTCCAACCTACTTCACCGGAATCCATGCATGCAGATGCTGGACCCCAAATACCTCTCGTTTTTCAGGCAGACTCATCCTTTTTTGACCAAATTCAACCTGCGATTGTGCACAGATGTGGAGTCTTATTCAAAATTCAGCAATCAAATTACGATAATAACGCGTTTAATTTACGTAACTACCTACAAAACAACTATTTAAGAATTTATGAGGGAACGGGTAACAATTTAAGATAAGGTTTTGATATGAACGAAATAATTTTTTTCTTTGCTTTCTTAAAACCCAGAAAAGGACAAAATTTATATTAACACCATTCAGATTATGATGAGCCGCACAAAATGCCTGATTTTTCTTTTGGTTACGCTTCTTTCGCTACCTGTTGTAGCACAAAAGGCGAAAACACCAAAAAGCAAAACGCCCAAAGCTGACAATGCCTACAATCAGGCTAATTACATCCGCGCAACCGAACTTTACAAAAAGTGCTATGCCAAACAAAAATCAGCACCTGTAAAAGCTGATATCGCCTTCAAAACCGGTGAATCTTATCGTATGATGAGTAACTGGAAAGAAGCTTCAGGCTGGTACGAAAAAGCTGTTGCCGGCAAAAGCAAAGACCCAATGGCAACCTGGCGTTTTGCAGAATCTCTGCAAAATACCGGTCGTTATGATGAGGCAATTGCCCAATTCAATGCCTACAAAGCTCTGGCCCCTGAAGATGGCAGAACTGATGGCGCTATTCAGGCAGCTACGGTTGCTCAGGGATGGAAAGATAAACCAACCCGCGCAGTAGTAGAAAACGTTTCTGCTCTGAATACCAAATATTTTGATTTCGCTCCAGCCCGCTCTAATAACCCAACCGGAATTTTCTTCACTTCTTCAAGAATGGAAGCTACCGGAAATGGAAGTGATGGATGGTATGGTGAGAAATTCTTCGATTTGTTTACAGCTGCCCTCGATAATAACGGCAAGTGGAGCACTCCTGCTGTTGTTCCTCCTCCTGTAAATGCAGCTTCCTCTGACGGAGCAGCATGCTGGGACGCTAAAAATAATGTGATGTATTTCACCCGTTGCGAAAAAATTAAAGGTAAAGAAGGCTTCTGCCGTATCTTTAAATCTGCATACAACGGAACTGCATGGGGAACTCCTGAAGCACTTCCTTTTGCCAGTGAAGACTATAACACCGGTCACCCGGCTCTCTCAGTTGACGGAACTACTTTGTATTTCGCTTCTGATATGCCAGGTACCATGGGTGGAAAAGATATTTTCATGGCTAAATGGGATGCAGCTAATAATAACTGGGGAACTCCGGTTAATCTTGGTTCTAACGTGAACACTTCACGTGATGAAATGTATCCTTATGTTGCGCCAAGCGGTAAACTTTATTTCTCTTCTAATGGTCTTGCCGGTATGGGCGGACTTGATATCTTCTCCGCAGTTGAAGAAGGTGGTTCTTATGCAAGCGTAAACAACATGAAGTCACCAATGAATTCACCTGGTGATGATTTTGGTATCATGTTCGATTCTGATATCACCGGATTCCTGACTTCAAATCGTGAAGGCGGACTTGGTGCCGATGATATCTGGTCTTTCCGTGTTCCTCCTCCGATCTTCTCTGTTTCAGGTCGCGTATATGATACCGATACTAAAGAAAGTATTTCCGGTGCTACAGTTGAATTATTTGGTAGCGATGGTACTTCTCTTAGCGTTAAAACAGGAGCAGACGGAATGTATCGTTATGAACTTAAACCTTCTACTAAATACAAAGTATCTGCATCTTACACAGGTTACCTCACTAAATTCCTTGAAGTAACAACTGTAGGTATGGATGATTCTAAAGATTTTGTTGGCGATTTCGATTTCCCATTGAAGTCTACTGCTAAGCCAATCGAATTGCCTGAAATTTTCTATGACCTTGATAAAGCAACATTGCGTGCTGAATCTAAGAAAGAACTCGATGGCTTAATCAAAGTATTGGATGAGAATCCAACCATCACTATCCGTATCGAATCACATACCGATACCCGTGCAAGTGATGAGTATAACATCGACCTTTCAAATCGTCGTGCTAAATCTGTTGTCGATTACCTCGTGAAAAATGGTGTCGATAAAGATCGTCTGAGCTCACAAGGATTTGGTGAAACCAAAACCAGAGTTTCTGATGATGAGATTGCTAAAATGGCAACCGAAGAAGAAAAAGAAGCCGGACACCAGAAAAACAGAAGAACAGAATTCAGTGTACTTGGCACCGACTTCGTTCCAAAGAAAAACTAGCTTCTAAATTAAAAATCACGGAAAGCATTCGCCATTGGCGGATGCTTTCCCCGTTTATACACCATCCACATGAATGATCAGTCTCGCTATATGGCTCGGGGAGTTTCGGCTTCTAAAGAAGATGTACATCAGGCAATAAAGAATATTGATAAAGGTCTCTTCCCAAAAGCATTCTGTAAAGTAGTCCCCGATTTTTTGGGTAATGATCCCCTATGGTGTAATGTGATGCATGCCGATGGCGCCGGAACCAAATCATCTTTAGCATATGCCTACTGGAAAGAAACAGGAGATATTTCAGTCTGGAAAGGAATTGCTCAGGATGCTCTTATTATGAATCTGGATGATCTGCTTTGCGTCGGTATCACCGATAATATTCTGCTGTCATCTACTATTGGACGAAACAAACAACTGATCCCGGGTGAGGTGATTGCCGCTATTATTAATGGTACGGAAGAACTGATTGAAGAACTTAAGAAGTTTGGAGTTAATATTCACAGTACCGGTGGCGAAACTGCCGATGTTGGCGATCTGGTAAGAACTATTATTGTTGATTCAACCGTTTGTGCCAGAATTAAAAGAAGCGATGTAATATCGAATCATACCATCGCTGCCGGTGATGTAATTGTTGGGCTCTCCTCATACGGCAAAGCTACCTACGAAAAGGAATACAATGGCGGTATGGGTAGCAACGGACTTACTTCGGCGCGTCATGATGTTTTTGCTAAGTATGTAGCTGAAAAATACCCCGAAACTTTTGATCAGGGAATCGATCAGTCATTGGTTTATTCCGGAAATATGAAACTAACGGACTCCGTGCATGTGAAGGATAACTTCTCAAAAATAAATGAAGAAATTGATGCCGGTAAGCTCGTGCTTTCTCCAACCAGAACTTACGCTCCTGTGATTAGTAAAATATTAAACGAATACAGAAATCAAATTCATGGCATGGTGCATTGTTCCGGTGGTGCACAGACTAAAGTGTTGCATTTTACCGATCAGCTTCATATCATAAAAGATAATTTGTTTGATGTGCCGCCACTGTTTGAATTAATTCAGAAACAATCGGGTACCCCATGGCAGGAGATGTATCGGGTGTTTAATATGGGCCACCGGATGGAGTTGTATGTGCCTGCTGGAATTGCAAATGAGTTGATTGCCATTTCACATTCATTTAATATTGATGCGAAGATTGTGGGGCGTTGTGAAGCAGCACCAGAGAAAAAATTAACAGTGAAATCTGTGTACGGCGAGTTTGTTTATAACTCGTAACTGCCATCTGCAGGAATCAAATACTGCGACTTTTACCAGATGGAAATAATAAATTA
>CAUJFJ010000306.1 GCA_963169675.1 Bacteroidota bacterium | reverse complement strand
TGATGTGCTGATGTGCTGATGTGCTGATGTGCTGATGTGCTGATGTGCTGATGTGCTGATGTGCTGATGTGCTGATTGAAAATAAATGTAAATATAGTTAATTAATACAAGCATAAATTTTCCGGTGGGCCGGGATGGATTTTAAAAATGGAAAAAATAAAAGTTAAGAAAGCAGCGATAAAGGCTGTAAACGGAAGTGTAAATTTAAACGGATCAGGAAACGCAACTACACGGTTATCGGTTCAGAAAACATATAAACTATACATCGACGGTAAATTTCCAAGGTCGGAATCGGGGCGATATTATAAGTTGAATGATGCTGCCGGAAATGTAATTGCCAATATTTGCAGAAGCTCCAAAAAAGATTTCCGTGATGCGGTAGTTGTCGCGCGCAAAGCACAAGAATCGTGGGCCAAGCGTTCTGCCTATAACAAAGGGCAAATTTTATATCGCATAGCGGAAACACTGGAAGGCAGAAAATCACAGTTTGTGGATACGCTGACATTGCAGGGAGCCACTAAAAATAATGCTGTGGCAGAAGTCAATGCTGCTATCGATCGCCTGGTGCACTATGCAGGTTGGTCGGATAAGTATCAGCAAATTTTCAGTGCGGTGAATCCGGTTGAATCGTCACATTTTAATTTTTCATTTCCGGAACCTACAGGTGTTGTCAGTGCCATTGCACCGACACAAACGGGGTTAATGGGATTAGTTTCCATAATCGCTCCTGCAATAGTAGGAGGGAATACCATAATTATTTTAGCCGACACCGCATTCCCAATGACTGCCATTGAACTCGCTGAAGTTCTTCATGCTTCCGATCTTCCCGGTGGTGTTGTAAATATTCTTACCGGTAATCGCAAAGAGCTGGTAGCACCTTTTTCAAATCATATGGATGTAAATGCTACAGTATACTGCGGTGATGCAGGTGAAGAATTAAAAACTATTCAGACAAATGCTGCACTGAATGTTAAGCGAATCATCCATTACAATTTCAAAAACTGGAACGACGAAAATGCACAGTCGCCATATATGATCCTGGACCTGCAAGAAACGAAAACAACGTGGCACCCGGTGGGGATTTAGGATTAAGGATTAAGGATTAAGGATTAAGGATTCTGCGAAGCAGAAAATTTCGCAGTTAACCCCAATGACTAATAATGACCCAATGACAGCGGCTCTGCCGCCAATGACAGCAGCTTTAGCTGCGACTGACGCGGCTTTGCCGCCAATGACGAAACAATAGCAGCCTGCTGCTATTGTTTCAACCCATCCCACCCTTGTGCCTTCAGTGGTGTTTCATGTCCTGATTTATCGATTAGTGCCAGACCAGCTTCGGGAGCTGTTATGTGTCCAATGACAGCTATTTGTTTTATTAATTTAATTTTATTGAAATCACTTTGTTTGATTGTGAAAAGAAGTTCATAATCTTCACCACCGGAAAGTGCAGCTATGGTAGGATTCATATTCATCTCGCCGGCAAGTGTGGCCGTTTCAAAATCGATAGGTAATTTATCTTCATAAATGCGGCAGCCTTTATTGGAAGCTGTGCAAATATGAAACAGTTCAGATGCCAGTCCGTCCGATACATCGATCATGGAAGTAGGTTGAATACTTTCCGCTTTTAGTGCAGCAATAAATTCTCCTCGCGCCTCCGGTTTAAGCTGGCGTTCTACCACGTAGTCGGTGCCACTGAGGTCGGGTTGAATATTGGGATTATCGAGGAATATTTTTTTCTCACGATTCAACACCTGCAATCCCATATAAGCACCACCAAGATCTCCGGTGATACAGATAAGGTCGTTTTCACCGGCACCCGACCGATATGCAATTTGATCTTTGGCCACGCTGCCAATTGCAGTGATGCTGATTACAAGTCCGGAATGTGAACTCGTTGTATCACCTCCTACCAAATCAACCTGATGTCTTTCGCATGCCAATAACATTCCTTCATACAATTCTTCAATTGCCTCCAATGAAAAACGATTCGAAATTCCGATGCCAACAACAATTTGTTGCGGAGTACCATTCATAGCATAAATGTCGCTGAGATTTACCATCACCGATTTATAGCCCAGGTGTTTGAGCGGATAGTAAGAAAGATCGAAGTGAACACCTTCCATCAGCAAATCGCAGGTGACTAATTCGAAATGAGATTCCCGATCAATCACTGCGCAATCGTCGCCGATACCTTTTACGGTGGATGCATTGCGAACGGGAATAATGGTTTTTAAATGCCGGATGAGTCCGAATTCTCCCAGTTCACTCAGTTCGGTGCGATTCATTTTATTTTCAAACATGGCTTACTTTTTAAAGACATTTAAGAATGGAATTCTATTGCGGATGGCAGATAACAGATTAGTAATTGAATCACCGGTTAAAAACCCATGTCCATTTCCTCACGAGGTTGAGTATCGCGGTTTCTGGTGCGACCACCATCTTTCAGTTCCCCAAAGCGATAGGTAAATCCAAGGGTGAAGGTACGTTGTGAACGGCGACGGGTGAAGTCTTGTTTGTAGGTTTCATCTTCAAATTCAAATCCAAAACGTTGAATATCGAGTGGATCGGCAACGCGGAATGTGATCACACCTTTATCTTTCAATACTTTTTTACTCAATGCAATAGTTGCCATTTGCATGTCTTTCATGGTGCCTTGTGTTACTTTCATAGGTGCACGATAGAAATAGGAAAGTTGCAATTCCAGCTTGTAGGGTAATTTAAAAGTGGTGAATATTCTTCCGGATGCTGAGAAGGATTCGGAATTCAAATCATCCTGAAGATTAGAGGCATCGATTTCATTCTTAAACAAGTTAGTGCTGAATGTAAATGACCACCATTTATAGGGACTGCCATTTAAAATTGTTTCCAGACCGTAGTTACGTGATTCCGATAGATTTTCAAAAGTAGTAACGGTTACACCATCGGGAGTAAAAGTGCGGTAGCGTTGAATGTAATCGTGTGTAAACCTCGCATAGCCGGTAAACGTTAGTGATACTTTTCCTATAAAACGGTTGTATTCTGCTTCATAGCTATCGGTGTATTCGGGATCGAGAAAGGGATTTCCTTTGCGGATGTTTAATGGATCATCATAATCGGCAAAAGGGTTTATTTGCTGACCACGGGGACGATTAATGCGTCGGCTGTAGGTTACCTTGAACTGCGATTTATCATCGGGCTTGTAGGTGACGAATGCACTTGGGAAAACCGAAAAATAGTCTTTGTCGAATTTTTCTCCTGTGGTTATCAATTCCGATTCCGTAACGGCATACTCACTCCTTACTCCAAGCTGAAATCCGAATTTATTAATACTTTGACGATACTGCGCATAAAACGCATGCAGGGCATCTTGATAAACAAATTGGTTGGTTAAATTGATATCGTTGATAAACTGTTGCGCCGAATCATTAAAACTTTCCGATTCATAGTCGGTGTCGAGGTCGCGAATAGTGGTTTTGATTCCCGTTTCAAATTTTTTATCTTTCGATATCGGATGTTCATAATCAATTGATCCAGTATAAATTTTATTGTCGTCAATTTCTTTATCATTTTGAAGAATTGGCATCACCGGAACCGGCTGCGATTCGTCGTAGTACCCTTGTTGACGGAAGTTATTTTTATTTTCATCGGAATCGAATGAAGCAGTAGTCTGGATATTTAACAAACGCCCTTCCTGTTTAAAGTTATGGCGGAAGGCAAGATCAAAATCCATATTTAATCCGTCACCCGAGCCATCAGTTGTTCTGATATATAAACTATCCATGATGTCATCACTACCAAATAATTTATAGTTCACATCATTGGTATTATCGTTTTCACCGATATTGAACAAGGCACTTCCGGAAATTGTGCTGCGGTCAGAAATATTGTAATCGGTAGTAATTTTGAAGTTGTGATTTAAACGATTCGAAAAACCAATTTCATCCTGTTTTAAAATATCAGTTACATCATTAAAGTATGATTCCCGATAAGTTTTGCCGGTGAATTCCCGAAAATCTTTGTTAAAGCCATAATTGGTAGAGACATTCCACCGGCCTTTTCTGTAGTTAAGCGATAAATTTGCTGCATACCGGTCTTCGAAGCTGGTTGAAGCACCCACACTTCCGGTGAAACCTTGCAGTTTATTCTTTTTGGTAACGATGTTGATGATTCCGGAGATGCCATCAGGATCGTATTTGGCTGAAGGATTGGTAAGCACTTCCACTTTTTCTATGGCAGAAGATGGAATCGATTCCAGCAACGATTTCCCACCTGCACCGGTCATTCCGCTTGGGCGGCCATCAATAAGTATCGTAACATTTTCATTTCCGCGTAAGCTTACGGTACCATCGGCATCTACTTCCACACTGGGGACATTTTGCAGTACATCCGAGACATTTCCACCGGCAGTCACTGCCAGCTGATCGGTATTGTATGTTTTGCGATCAATATTATTCATCACAAAACTTTTATCGGCACTAATCTCCGCACCTTCGAGCATCTGTGCAGAAAGTTTCAGACGAATCACACCCATATCATTAACGGGAGCACTGCCCTGAGGGCGAAAAGCTACGCGACCTTTAAATTTTTCGTAACCAATAAATGCAATTTCAACACTGTAGCCACCCGGACCAATATCGGCGATTTTAAATTCTCCTGCTGTATTCGTGATTGTACCGGATACCAATGACGAATCGCGCATTCTTTTTACTGCTACAGTGGCGAATTCCAATGGCTGACCATTGGCATCATCAACTACCTTGCCTTTAATCGAAAATATGGCTGCCCCACCCGGCTGCTGAGCAGTTGTAATTTGAGAACTGAAGATGAGAACGAATAAAATGAAAAGTCGTGCATGTTTTAAAGTCATAAGCCGGTTTTTTGGTTTAGTTTGCAAAGATAAGGAACTCCGCTGTCTGTTAAGTGACATTTTGCCCACCCTAAAGTTTAACCGGAATAGCAGATTTAACATGAAAATGTGAGGCGGCGCAGCTCATATATAGTTGAATATCAAAAGAATAATAGTTCTGGTCGTGCATTCAGGTACATAGTGATCAGTGATCAGTTCTCAGTGATCAGTTCTCAGTGATTAGTTCTCAGTGATCAGTTACCAGTGATTAGTTCTCAGTGATTAGTTACCAGTGATCAGTTACCAGTGTTCGGTAATCAGTGATCAGTGATCTGTACTTAGTGATCAGCCTGCCCTGTTGTAGAAGAGCTGCAGACATTAGGTCATAGAAGAAATTCTCTCCTTACCGCGCAAGCCCTTTTCTCTGCGTCTCCCAAACTCTGCGTTCAAAAAAATGTATCATAGGTCATAAGGAATATGGGAGAAATTGAGTCATTGGTCATAGGTCATAAGCAATATGGGAACTCCGTGATAAAACTATATGCAGAATGCTGCAGGATGGTATTTATTCAATAGCATGTTCCAAGAATTGAACAATGATATTATGCGAAATAATTCATTTTTTGTGTAAGATCCCATTTATCATCTATCATTTAACATCTATCATAATAACGTAATTTCCTTCTGAGTAGTAAATCCTTAATCCGTCCTTTTTTGCCATTTCAAACCAATTTGTTATATTTACGAACTATGATAGGTGTGGCCTTCCTCCCTAAATTGTTAAGTGGTGTTGAAAAATCAGGCAAAATGGTAGTAATAAAAAATTAAATGCGTATTATTCTTACAATATCACTTTGTTGTTTGTGTATTTCATTTGCAAATGCACAAACAACAAAGTATTTTAAAAAAACTTTTGGTGATCCTTATCCCTTTTATGAAGCTGGGCAAACAGTTTATACATTGGTTGATGGATATTTGGTTAGTGGCTATTCAGTCAATCCAAGTCCGTATGATGCAGATGCGTTTATTGTTAGAACAGATTTGTATGGTAATTCTTTGTGGAGTTATAAATCTTTGGATACAACAACTCAAACTGGGATTTTCTCATCAGTTAATTTAATCGATAATTATTTTTTTGCAGGAGAATTTCCAGATTTTGTCGCATCAGCTACGGAAGGGTTTTTAATGAAAACAGACAGCGCAGGTACACTCCAATGGCAAAAGGCTATTGGCGATGGTTTATCGAATAATGGAATTTACAATATTATTTCCAGCTCTGATGGAAATTTGGTTATGTCTGGGTGGATACAGGATACAGTTACACAGTATTGGCAAGGCAATCTGATAAAAACTGACACTTCAGGGAATATTCTTTGGAACAGGACCTATCAGGGAATATATAACAGTGCTATTACCGCTGTAAAGGAATTACCAAATGGAAATTTTGTTTTAATTGGCCGGACAGAATTTGTGCTGGGATCGGGTAAGATTTGGTTTCTTTTGGTGGATTCTTCTGGCAATTTAATTTCCACAAATTCTTATTTTATGGGATCAGTGGGCATAACCAATTATTTTCAGGTTGGATTTTCGCTTGACTTCACAATAGATTCCGGTTACATCATAGGTGGTCATGGGGGTATAACACCAAATGTAACGCGTGGAGTCATTGTTAAACTAAATTCCTCTGGTCAGGTCGATTGGTATAAAATGTTAACAGAAAATCCCGATGGAACCGGTAATTTATGGATGAGTAAAGTGTACAGAATTAAACAATTGGCAGATAGCTCGTTTATTCTTACAGGATATCTCCAGGCCGGACCAAATCAGGATTATAAAATGATTTTGATAAAACTTGATTTTAATGGAAATGAGCTATGGCGTAGATCTTACAATACCGTAAATGGCTATGATACTTACGGATATGATATGGATGTAACACCTGATGGTGGTTACATTCTCACAGGAAGAACTGAAAATGCAACCAATGCAGAATTATTGCTTGTCAAAACCAACTGCCTTGGTTTTTGGCAAGCACCAAAAGCAGACTTCTCAGTTATTTGGAATGGCTCCACAGCAACCTTCTATAACTTAAGTGGCAGAGCAGATACCTGCATCTATTATTTTGGAGATGGCGATTCATCAGTCGTGCTTTTGACTGACACCACTCCAGTCGTTCATACTTATGCAGGCTCAGGCCCGTATACACCGTACCTGCTGGCATATGCCTGTGGGGAAATCGATACCCTGTATCAAACCATTTACACCGGAATCAACAATGAATACGAACTAATAGAAAAATCATTTACCATTTTCCCTAATCCTGCAGCCGAAAAAATAACACTTTCCAGTATTATTCCATCCAACTTAACGGAAGTAAATCTACTCATCACGGATTTAACCGGCAGAGTAATTTCATCTAACCAAATTCAAGGAAATCCCGGGGAACTGGAAATAGATATTTCGTATTTGAACAACGGAAGTTATCTGGTTAGTTTGGAGCATAAGGGGAATATTTTAGCATCCCGGAAATTGATGGTGGTGAAGTGAGGTTTGGAGAAGTTAAAATTTTGGATGTAAAGTAAAATTCGTTTATCCTTTCATCTCAAAGGATCCCGGAGTTCTATTAATTTCACTCTTCAATTTATAATTTGAAACCCCATTTATCATCTATCATTTATCATCTATCATAATAACGTAATTTCCTTCTGAAGAGTTAATCCTTAATCCTTCAACATCCGCATCCCGCCAAGGACCAAAGCCAGGTACAAAGGTGCTATAAACCACAAACCAGATAAGATGCTAATAAGCAGTGCCTGTACTAGCAGGAATAAAGGCAGCAGCACCATGCCGGCACCAAATTTTATGGAGGGAATAAACTGCGGATCGCGGAGTTTTTGAAGTACTAAAGTATGAAGTAATTTGGAAGCAGGGAAAATCTGACTACGCACCCAAAGTCTGTTTATGCGTGAAAATATCCCAGGGCTAGTGGGAGTAGTTAAATCGATTGAAATTTCGCCCAAAGCTGCTTTTTGTTCTATTGCAAATTGTTGTGAAACCGGAATTTTATTATTTCTGCTTTTTTGAATTTTCGGTAGAAGCACATCATAACGGTCATCGGGTATATGAAGTGTCAATGGTTTCATTGCAGCAGCAATTTTTTCAGTAAGCAAGTTTAGTTGTTGTTGTAATTCCGATGTTGTGTCGAGCGCGACATAAACCGGCTTACCAAAATGAATAAATACCCTTGACCGGAAGCCATCATGCGATTCGTAGTGAATTCCCACTGGCACTACGGCAACTTTTTCAGGATGCTCATAGCTCAATATCATCCGTGCTAAGCCTTTTTGCAATGGTCTAAGCTGATAGGGCCGACCGTGATTTCCTTCGGGAAAAATCAGTACCGCTCCTCCAATATCAAATAACTTATGGCATGCTTTGAAAGTCGCATCATTGTTTTTCAACGTCGCAAATCCATCCCGGAAACGGAAAACCGGCAACAGCTGCATGCGTTGCAACCACTTTGCAGCACGAGGATTTTTAAAAACATCGGCACGAGCCAGAAAAAAAGGATTACGTTTGGAGCTACATGCCACCAATACCGCATCGAGAAATGCATTCTGATGATTTGGCGCAAATACGATTGGTCCATCAGGAATATGTTCAGTTCCTTTAACTTCCCATTCACTGAAGTACCAATGCAATGCAGTAGTGCTATATTTTTTCAGAAACTGATAAAACATATTCTTCATGACAGCACTCAGGTTTTAATGGGAATTCTTCGCATTACCATGGCAAACACCATTCCTGAAATCAAATGCCAGATTCCCCACCAGGCTGCAATAAGTGCCATGTCTTTGTTTCCACCAAAAAAGGTGAATATCAGCACCAATGCCAAACCCGAATTCTGAATTCCCGTTTCAATGGCAATAGTGCGTGAATTCGATTCGTTGTTTCTAAGCAATTTGCTAAACAAATAAGCTGCATATAGGGCCAAACCGTTATGAAGCAGTACAATCCAGAAAACACTCCCTATTACAGCCATAAAAACGGCTCTGTTATTGTAAAATGCCACAGCAATAAATCCGAATAGCAAAACCATTGAAAGCGGTCTTAAAATTTTAGCAATCTTACCTGCTTCATCGGGCTTAACCGCACCATACCACATTCCTGCAACTAGTGGAAGCAACAGAATTAAAAGCATGTTTAGAAACAGTTCCGGGAAACTTATTTCCATAGCCCATACTTCGCCACTCAGGGCGGGAATGAGTGAGCTGCAAAAGAAAAAGGAAGCAGGTGTTATCAGGAATGCAAGTAAAGAAGAGATTGCTGTAAGTGTAACCGATAATGCCACATTTCCTTTAGCCAGCATCGAGAAAAAATTAGAAACGTTACCACCGGGACAAGCAGCAACCAGAATCATTCCCAAAGCTATTCCCGGCGAAACCGGTAAAAGTTTTACCAGCAGTAAAGTAATTAAAGGTAATAAAATGATCTGTGAAATTAATCCGGTAGCAACCGCTTTTTTCTGTGATAGTAAGGCTGTAAAATGGTCTTTCCTGATGTCGAGTGAAATACCGAACATAATAAGTGCCAGACAACAATTGAGTAGTACTAAACCGGAAGGAGAGAATTGAACAGCCAATTGCAGATATTATTGAATTCGTAATTTCTTCAGTATTTGATTCGAAATACCAGATGTTTTTTGAAGCGGATTATAGGGAAGTGTAAAAGCAAACTTTATAAAATCGACATACGATTTTTTCCAGGTTGATTGATGATGTGTACCGCCATTTACAATTTGCAATTGCAGATTGAGTCCGGCATTTTTCATTTTTGAGCGCAATAAATCATACATGTCGAGTGTATCATCAACAGCATCAATTACACCATTTCCATTTCTGTCGCAAGTTTCATCGTCGGTTCCGGCCATCAGCCAGCATTTGAAATAGGAAGGGATTTGAAGTGTTTTAATTTTATTGAAAAGTATCCGGTCCGATTCGGTATAGCCATGATTATAACCTTTCGACCGCCACCACAGCGAACCACTCAATACACCGGCAATACCAAAATGTGCAGGATTAGAGGTTGCAATATCGAGAGCCGACAATCCACCTAACGAGCATCCTGCAATGGCAGTGTAGCGGGGATTCGGAGGCGTATTGGTTACGGCATAAATGTGAGGCAGCAATTCATCAATGATAAAACGTTCATAGTGCGAGGCACCTGCTCCACGTCCCATGTAATCGGGGATGCCTGCAACACCATATTCCACCTTCCTGATTCCGGCATGAACGGCAATTACCAGCGGCACCGCAATTGTTCCGGTGGCAGCCAGTTTTTTAAGTGAAAGTGCCAATTCGAGTTCTTTGAGGTCCTGGCCATCGTTAATAATCAGTAATCCTTTAGATATCAATTGCTTGCCCTTCTTAACCTGCAAAATATCAACGGTAACCTGCCGTTGCAGCCAGGAGGACCAAATAAGCAGGCGATCTGTCTTCACTTTAACCGGTAGCTCTTGATTATCAATTATATCAGATTCATTTAACACCGCGTAAAGGTCTGTTTTAATCGGAGTCGCGGGAAAATTAAATCAGAAACTTTTCAACAGTTGTACAATAACACCTTTTTAGTATATTTGAAAAAAACAGAACTGTGAAAGAAGAACATTTCCGCTGGCACTCTCCGATCCTGGGAAAGGAGATGGACATGCTTGTATTTGGCACTGCCGGATATCCCGTAATTGTATTCCCGACATCGATGGGCAGCTATACGCAGAACAAAGATTTTCATTTGATTGATGCAGTGAGCTGGTATGTAGAGCAGGAGTTGATCAAAGTTTATACACCTGCAAGCATCGATAATGAATCGTGGTATAACAAACAAATTCATCCGGCAGACCGTGCACGCAATCATGTGTTGTACGATCAGTTTATGATGGAAGAAGTAGTGCTTCCTGCGCTTCGTGAAACAGGTCATTCGAAGGCTGTTTTTGCAGGATGTAGTTTCGGCGCATACCATGCAACAAACTTCGGACTCCGGCATCCCGATGTAACCGGATTTATTATAAATATGGGTGGTGCATTTGATATTCGTTCGCAGGTGAAAGATTATTATGATGATAATGTGTATTTTAATAATCCCCCCGATTACTTACCCGGTCTTAATGATCCGCGAATTGGTGACATCAGAATGATATTCGGAACCGGCACGAATGATATGTGTATGGATGCTAATATTAAGATGTCGGAAGTGCTACATGCCAAAGGAATTCAGCATGTGCTGGATGTGCGTCAGGGTGCAGTGCACGACTGGCCCGTATGGCGCGAAATGTTTCCTGCTTATTTATCGATGTTGCCTTTACGGTAAGCATAAATTGTTTCATGAAATTAGTTGTTAATTGAATTTATCTGTCATTATAAATTATTTGAATTATGAAAAAAGTGGGAATTTTACACGGTCAGGAAAATGCTTTTCCAACCGCATTAATCGAGAGTATCAATGCACGAAATCAAGGTGTTGTTGCAGAACAGGTAAAGATCGATAAGTTTATACAGGGTGAGGCTTCGGGTTATGATGTAATTGTGGATCGTATTTCGCACGACGTACCTTTTTATCGTGCCTGGGTAAAGAATGCTGCTGCTTTTGGAACAGCAGTTCTTAATAATCCTTATTGGCTCGATACGGAAGAAAAATTTATAGCAAATGTTGTTGCACTGCAGTTGGGTGTTCCCGTTCCTAAAACTGTTTTATTGCCATCCAATCAGCATCCACCCGACACGAATGAAAATTCATTCCGCAATTTAATGATGCCACTCGATTGGGAGACTATTTTCAACCACATTGGTTTTCCTGCATACATGAAACCTTATGCCGGTGGCGGATGGAAACATGTATTTAAAATCAGAAATGCTGAAGAATTATATACCAAGCATCAGGAAACCGGAACATTGGTGATGTTGCTTCAGGAAGAAATTATTTTTGATGCTTATTTCCGTTGCTATTGCATTGGTGGCACCGATGTGCGCATCATGCCGTATGAACCGCGTAATCCGCATCACCTTCGTTATGTAGCCGATTTCCCTCATGTAACCGAAGAGTTGATGCATACGATGAAAGAGCATGTACTCACGCTGAACAAAGCATTGGGATATGATATTAATACCATTGAATTCGCTGTGCGGGATGGCATTCCGTATGCAATCGACTTCACCAATCCCGCTCCTGATGCGAATCCTGATTCAGTTGGACAGGAAAATTTCGATTGGGTACTGAATGCAGTAACGGATATGGCTATACGAAGAGCATTGGCACATGACCCATCAAAAAATAATCTGAACTGGGGTTCATTCATGCGACGTTCAGCAAACGGCCTGCAGGTTGCAGAGCATCATGGTGTAATTATGCAGTAGTCAGTGACCAGTTATCAGTTATCAGTGACCAGTGATCAGTTATCGGTGAAGAGTTTGTAGAGACGCATTGCCATGCGTCTCGGCGCCCTGAGAAACGCTGAAGGGTGAGCAGTGACCAGTTATCAGTGATCAGTTATCAGTGAAGAGTTTGTAGAGACGCATTGATATGCGTCTATTTGCCCTGAGTACCGTCGAAGGGTGAGCAGTGA
>CAUJFJ010000305.1 GCA_963169675.1 Bacteroidota bacterium | reverse complement strand
AAAGAAATTATTTAGATAAAAAAGAACTCAATGAAATGTGAAAGCTCGGACCTGTTACGGAGAAAAACATGATCTAAATTATTTCACACGTGAAAATTCACGTTGCACGGCTCCACTGCCGGCAGGATCATCGGCGGCGAGGTAAAGGACATCATTGCTCAATTCAACAAATTCCCATTTATCTACAAACTGACTATTTCCTGATGAATCAACAGCACCGGAAATAAGTTGTAGTTTAAGGAATGCCTTAAATACTTTTGCATCGATTTTAAAATCACTCAAAACAATGGTATCGTTTCTATCGGCTCTGGTAGAATCTGGAGTTCCAACTTCACAAAGCGGAACGGATTCATAAACAAAAAAAGTTACCAGTCGATTATCTTTGAATGTCCAGTATTCAGAAATCGGAATAGCGGGTATGGAGCCATTATCACCATCGCAATCAACTTAAGCTGGCAGTCCCTGAAATGAGCGTAGCCATGTTCCCTGCAGATCTTGTTTGAGTTTTTTTTCAGAGCGCAGCAACATATTGTCTTCGCAGGAAGCGAACAATATCCCTAAAGTCAAAATTAAAAGTACCCTGTTTCGCATAATCAAAGGTGATTCAACAAAGTTAAAGATAATTTAAACAGGATTATTGCCATTTCAGAAAATTATTCACGATTTGGAGTTGAGAATCTTCTGTTCAATGGCTGTAGTGGAATATCCCGGAACAAAAGGGATGGTAACTACTTCACCACCTTTTTGCTTCACAATGTCGTAGCCTACAATTGCTTCCGGTTTGTAGTCGCCACCTTTGACCAGAATATCGGGTTGAACCATTTTAATCAGTTCATAGGGTGTTTCATCCCCGAAAGGGATAACAGCATTGACAAAAAAGAGGGAAGCAAGAATGTGCAGTCTCGATTTTTCATCATTCAACGGACGGTTAGGACCTTTTAATTGAGAAACCGAAGCATCTGAATTAACGCCTATTACCAGCACATCGCCCAAAGAGGCAGCCTTACTCAGATAATCAACATGGCCGAGATGCAATAAATCGAAGCAACCGTTGGTAAAAACGATTTTCTTATCCTGAAAGCGCCACAAATGCAATAGTTTAAGAAGCGATTCCGGAGTGTGTATTTTGTCGGTAATAAATTTGGTCTTATCCATTGGCAGTAGCTTTTGATTTGCCGGTGAATAACATGAGCATTGCAAAGAGTCCAAGTACTACCACCAGTATGGTTTGAGAAGTGTGAACCAGGGTAGCATACACAATTCCATCGGTGGTTGAGATTCCGAATAGCTGAAGTCCCTGTGATACAATATAGTGGTAGGCACCAATACCTCCTTGCACGGGAGCGGCCATACCTAAACCTCCTACTACAAGTGTAAATAATCCGGCTTTGGCATTAAGGTGACTGGTGGCATCGAGACAAAAGAAGCAGACGTATGTCATCAGGAAATACATCACCCAGATAAACAGCGTATGAAAGACAAACCAACCGGTATTTTTCATTCTTAAAATCGTTTTGAAACCGGTTCCAACTTCATGTAAAAAGCCTTTCAGTTTGGTGACCAGTGGACGTTCTTTAGCTCCTTTTTTAAACAAACTGTAAACAATCCAAATACCTATGAGAATTATAGCAATCACAATAACCGGGAACAATGGGTTTGTAGTAAATGCAAACTTTGATTTTAGTGGTGAGATCAGTTTCTCGTTCAAAAAGTTGCTGAGCATCTCAAATTCAAGTGTCGCTGCCAATGTCATCGTAATAACCAGCATCACCAAATCGATTACCCTTTCAACAATCACTGTTCCAATTAATGCATTGAAGGGAACCTTTTCTTTCCCGGCAAGGGCGCCACAACGGGTAATTTCACCTATGCGGGGAATGGCGAGATTCGCAAAATATCCCAGCCAAAGCGAATAAAGTGTTGATGATAAAGGTGGCTTGTAGCCCATGGGTTCCATGAGCATGATCCATCTTACGGCGCGGCTGATAAAGGCAGCCATTCCGATAAGCAGTGAGACGCCAAGCCAAAACGGATCAGCAGCGGAAAGTTTCTCAAATATTTCTGCCAGGTTCTCATTGCGGAAAGTCAGCCATAACAACGAAAGGCCTATTGCAAAAAGCAATACATACTTAATAGTTGCAATGACCTTTTGTTTCAATGTCAGCTTTTTATGAGCTTGTTATTTGCATCCGGAAAAACCAGAGAGGGCTTAAATTTTTTGGCTTCTTCAAAGTCCATTACCGCATAAGAAACCACGATAATGGTATCGCCAACCTGCACCTTGCGGGCTGCGGGACCATTCAGACAAACGGTTCCGGTTCCTCTTTCGCCTTTAATAACATAAGTTTCGAAACGTTCTCCGTTTTCGATATTCAGCACCTGAACCAGTTCATTTTCAATGAGGTTCGAAGCATCCATCAGGTCCTCGTCAAGTGTAATACTGCCTACATAATGCAGTTCAGCCTGAGTAACCCGGGCGCGGTGAATTTTAGATTTCAGAATTTGTATTTCCATACGGCACAAAGGTAGAGAAAAAACATTGGCTGCGAATCAGAGCGCAATGTTGTCGATAAGTCTGGTTTTGGTGGTCAGCACTGCTACACAAACTCTTTCTTCCTTACCGGGATGACGTTGTTCTATCGGTTGCAGGGTTAATGAATCGACAAATTCGAGGTATTGCACTTTGAAACTGGCAACTTCTTCAATCATTTGTTTGACATGATTTGCAGTAAAGGCGGCACCTTTTTCCGGGAAAATTGCTGCAGCTTCCTGCAGAGCTTTGTAAATGATTCCGGACTTACTGCGTTCCTCATCGGTCAGGTGAATATTTCTGCTGCTCATTGCCAGTCCGTTGGGCTCGCGAAGTGTTTCGCATCCAACTATCTCAATACCATTTAATTGTCTACGATTCATTTCGCGAATAATCGCCAGTTGTTGAAAATCCTTCTCACCAAAATAGGCCGTATCGGGATTTACCATATTAAAAAATTTGGAGACTACGGTAGCCATCCCACGGAAGTGGCCCGGCCTGAAAGCACCCTCCATGACGTTTTCGAGCAACCCAAAATCCATATCCAGCAACTCCGGAGTTGGATACATTTCTTCCACGGAAGGGAGGAAAAGAATATCGCAGCCGGCTGCTTCCAACAGGATTTTATCGGCTTCAATAGTTCTGGGGTAATTGCTAAGATCCTTAGGATCATTAAATTGCGTGGGATTCACAAAAATGCTGGCAACCACAATATCATTGGCAGTTTTTGCGGTTTCAACCAGTGAAACATGACCGGCATGGAGAGCCCCCATCGTTGGCACAAATCCTACGGTTGATCCATGTGAAACGGGTTCGTCGAGTAATTTTTGGAGTCCTTTGGCTGTTGTCTCAATTATAAGCATATATCACCGGAAAGAAGTGCGCGGCAATGATAATCAAAATATAGAGTAATTCGGGGGACAATGCAGAAAAGGACACATTATCTACCAACTACTACATTATCAATGTTATACACCATTTACAATACTTCCTTAAAACTTTGTAAATAACGTAGAATTAACCCTTTGCAGGTGGCGGGCTATAATAACAAATTATTTTGGTAAACCCTTGCTTTATTGCGAAAGTCGAATAAATTGCGTACCTTTGCACCTGAAAGAAAAAAACCCTAATATGAAAAAAGCCAAAGTTCTTTACATCTCTTCCGAAATCAATCCATATCTCGAACTTACTGAATTAGGCAAAATATCAAGGCAGTTGCCACAAGGCATCCAGGAGAAGGGAAAAGAGATCAGGACTTTTATGCCACGTTTCGGCATCATCAATGAGCGTAGAAATCAATTACATGAGGTAATTCGCCTTTCGGGGATGAATTTAATTATCGACGATACCGATCATCCGCTTATCATTAAAGTTGCTTCAATTCAGGCCGCTCGTATGCAGGTCTATTTTATTGATAATGAAGAGTATTTCCAAAGAAAAGCAATCTTCAGAGACACTAAAAAGAAATTTTTCAAAGACAATGACGACCGCACAATTTTCTTCTGTCGCGGTGTTTTGGAAACGGTAAAGAAACTTGGCTGGACACCGGATATTATCCATTGTCATGGCTGGATGACCAGTTTAATTCCAATGCTGATAAAAACCAGCTATCGTGAGGATCCTGTTTTTAAGGATGCGAAAGTGGTTTATTCAATTTACGATGACAATTTTGAAGAGTCATTTGAAGCCGATTATTCACGTAAAGTGATGATGGAAGGTATGGTAGCCGGTGATGTGAAAGATTTAAAGACTCCAACATGGGAGGGAATTACTTTGAATGCTATTTCAAAATCGGATGCAATTATTCAGGGAAGCGAAGAGCTTTCGGCAACCTTAAAGACCGCAATTAAGAAAAGCGGAAAGTTATTTGTCGGTTTCAAAACCCCAGAAGAATACCTGGATGCTTACAATGCGCTTTATGATGAGCTGGTTGTAGAAGATACGGTGTTAATCGATTAATTTCGTCGCATACCAGACCGGAAAAGTCCGCGTTATCACATGGTGTTACCTGTTTTGACTGTACGATTAACTTGTTTAACTGTTGCTGAACTCGTATGCCGGAAATTTCCTGTTCGCAGATCTCATAACAAACTACTACTTTTACCCGATGATTTTATCAATTAAGCGACTCCTGTCTGCATTCCTTGTTGCAGGAAGTCTGGCTATTGCTGCCTGTGGTGAACCCGATGCTATTGGAATAGAGGTGCAGCCTCAGGGTGACAATATCAATGTGTTTTATACCGATACGGTTACTTTGGATGTAACTACCATTCGGGAAGATTCTCTGGTGACTGATGAAAAAGTAGCATCCCTGAATTTAGCAGGCAGTTACTTCGATCCTGTTTTTGGGATCCACAATGCTTCGTTTTTTGCTGAGGTGAAATTGCCAAATAACAATTCAAATTTCAGCTTTGGAACATCTCCGGTTTTAGATTCTGTAGTTCTTACCCTGGGTTATTCCGATTACTATGGTGATACACTGGCGCCAATGAATTATCAGGTATTTCGGTTAACCGAAAACATGGTTGCCGATACCAGCTATTACTCGAATGATCAGATTGCATTTAATGATCAGTTGTTTAATGGAACGGTAACTATTTCGCCTAAAGACAGTGTGGAGTTGGGCACCAGCACCTTTGCTCCTCATTTGCGTTTACGTTTGGATCAGGCATTTGGTGATGCCATGCTGGCCGCCGATGTCTCCAATTATCTTGATAATGCTGCATTCGTTAATTTCTTCAAAGGAATTCACGTGAAAACTGCTCCTGCATCGGGTGTAAATTCCGGAAATATTGCCTCGTTCAATCTGCTGGCATCTATTAGCAGACTTACCTTCTACTACAGCAACAGTACCGGAACAGGACTGACCGCCAACTTCGAAATTAACTCGGGAAGTTCCAGGTTCAATAATTACACACACGATTACTCGGCAGGTACCTTTGGGTCGGTTTTTCCGGTAACGGGCGAAACTCAGGCATATATTCAGTCGATGTCGGGTACCAAAGTGCGAATTAAAATTCCATTTCTGGAGAACCTGAATGCCCTTGGTGCCGTATCCATTAACAAAGCAGAATTAGTGATCCCGGTAACCAATAACAATCCCTATAAAAGCCATACTAACCTATTGGTGTTTGGAGTCGATTCAGTTGGTAAAGAGGCACTTATACAAGATTTGCTGGAATCTGCGAATTATTATGGGGGTGGATTTAATTCATCAACTGAAACATATACCTTCAATGTGGCTCGCTACGTGCAGCGGGTTCTTGCAGGAACATACACCGATTATGGGTTAAGTCTCATTTCATCGGGCGGAGCAGTTAATGCATTCCGTACAATTATTCCGGGGCCTGCTTCCGGAACAGGAGATAAAATACAATTACGAATTACATACTCTAAACTCAACTAACACCATGTGTGGAATTGTTGCTTACATCGGACATCGTCAGGCGTTCCCAATTATAATGAAGGGATTACAACGTCTCGAGTACCGCGGATATGACAGTGCAGGTGTTGCCCTTTTAAACGGCGACCTGAATGTTTATAAAAAAGCCGGTAAGGTTTCGGATCTTGCCGAGTTTACTAAAGACAAAAATGTGACCGGCACTTTAGGAATGGGTCATACCCGTTGGGCTACTCACGGAGAGCCAAACGACAGGAATGCGCATCCGCATTTTTCGGAATCGAAAACATTTGCGATCATTCATAACGGAATCATTGAAAATTATTCGCCCATAAAAGCGGAACTAACGAAGCGTGGACATACGTTTAACAGCGATACCGATACGGAGGTGTTGATTCATCTGATTGAAGATGTTTATAACAACCTGCATGTTGATCTGGAGGAAGCTGTTCGTTTAGCATTGAGTGAAGTAATTGGTGCTTATGCAATCGTAGTAATTTCGAAAAAAGATCCGGGTAAAATGATTGCAGCCCGTAAGGGAAGTCCCATTGTTTTAGGAATTGGTAAGGATGAATTTTTTGTTGCTTCAGATGCAACACCAATTATTGAATACACCAAAAATGTTGCTTATTTGAATGATGGTGAGGTCGCTATTATTTCGGATGGTAAACTAACGGTGAAGACCATAGAGAATCAGATTAAAATTCCATATGTTCAGGAATTGGAGATGCAATTAGAGATGCTTGAAAAAGGCGGCTATGAGCACTTCATGCTGAAAGAAATTTATGAGCAACCACGTTCTATCTGGGATAGTATGCGAGGCCGTATAGATGCTAAAAACCGCAGACTTCGTTTAGGTGGATTGGGTGATTATGAAAATAAATTTATCAATGCCAAACGTGTTATCATTGTTGCCTGCGGTACCAGCTGGCATGCGGGATTAGTAGCAGAATATTTAATTGAAGATTTAGCACGCATCCCTGTTGAGGTGGAGTATGCTTCTGAATTCCGTTATCGCAATCCGATTATCAATGAAGAAGATGTAGTAATTGCAATTTCACAATCGGGTGAAACTGCAGATACACTTGCTGCCATCGAATTGGCGAAGTCGAAAGGCGCCACCATTTTTGGTGTTTGTAATGTTGTTGGATCAAGTATTCCAAGAGCAACACATGCCGGATCATACACACATGCCGGTCCTGAAATCGGAGTTGCATCGACGAAAGCATTTACAGCACAGGTAACAGTACTGACTTTGTTAGCGCTTCAGATTGCACGTAAACGTGGAACAATTACGGAGTCACGTTTCCATATTTTATTGAATGAACTGGAAAGTATTCCTGCAAAAGTAGAAATTGCTTTGAAGTCGAATGACCAGATTAAAGAACTGGCAGAGCGTTTCAAAGATGCACGTAACTTCCTGTATTTAGGTCGTGGTTACGGATTCCCGGTTGCTTTGGAAGGTGCATTGAAGCTTAAAGAAATTTCTTATATTCATGCTGAAGGATATCCTGCAGCAGAAATGAAACACGGACCAATTGCATTGATCGATGATCAGATGCCGGTAGTGGTTATAGCAACAAAAAACAGCAGCTACGAAAAGGTAGTCAGCAATATTCAGGAAGTAAAAGCGCGTAAAGGAATCATTATTGCCATCGTAACTGAAGGCGATACGGAAGTGCGTAAGATAGCAGATTTCTGCGTTGAAATTCCTGAGACAGATGAGTTACTGGTTCCATTGGTTTCGGTTATTCCATTGCAACTTCTTTCATATCATATTGCGGTAATGAGAGGGTGTAATGTTGATCAGCCAAGGAATTTGGCGAAGTCGGTAACCGTTGAGTGATGTGCTGATGTGCTAATGTGCTGATGTGCTGATGAATTGTTCCGGAGTAAAAAGGTGTGACTGCACTCGATTTGGTGATTTGATGATTCTTGCCTTGAGCTTGTCGAAAGGTGATGGTTTGGTGATGGTGGTTCATAACAAATTTCATTTAGAAAAATTAGTTCTTGTCCGATTGCGTTTTATTATTTCCATACTAACTTTTTTATTGCTGTCTGCGGGCTGCATGGCTCAGGCTGTTACTGCTGATCCTGTGAATGGTTTGGTGAAATGGATTCCATTGGAAAAGGCCATGGAGTTGAATAAGAAAACTCCAAAACCGATACTACTCGATTTTTATACTGATTGGTGCGGATGGTGTAAGCACATGATGAAGACTACCTATTCGGAGCCTGATCTGGCACAATACATCAACAATTATTTTTACCCTGTAAAATTTAATGCCGAAGGAAAAGATACCATTGAATTCTTAGGCAAGACGTATAAGCCAACATCAGCCGCTCCTAAAGCACCTCATGAACTTGCTGTTAAGTTGCTTAATGGAAGCTTGTCGTATCCCAGCACTATTTTTATGAATGGTTATGATGCTGAAAAGAATGAGTTTCGTCTGAATATGCTTGCTGCCGGTTATCTCGATCGCCAGAAAATTGAACCGATGCTGGTATTCACGCTGGAAAATGTTTTCCGCAACAGCGAATACAATGAATTTGCAGCACGATTCGAAGAAGCCTTCCGCGATTCAACTCTGGAGAAGCGCTCAGAAAAATTAAAATGGCTTACTCCGAAAGAAGCATTTCACAATGTTACCAGTTCCAAAAAGAAAACGCTGGTACTCATAAATACCGATTGGTGCAATTCGTGTCGTGTTATGAAGCGCACTTCGTTTATTGATGACGCTGTCTTCGGATATGCCGATACCACCTATAGGTTTGTAGATTTTAATCCCGAATACCGCGATTCCATAAATTTTCAGGGACAACTGTTGATTAATCCCGCGCAACCGCAAATGCCATTTCATCAATTGGCAATGGCTCTTGCAAAAAACAATATGGTATTACCAACTGTAGCCTTGTTGGATGAAAATAATCAGTTGCTGGATGCGATTCCTTTTTATTTATCGCCGGCAGTATTGCGTAAAATTCTTTACTATTATGGTGAAGATATTTACAAAACAAAAAGCTGGAACGAGTATTCAGTGACAAGTGACAAGTGATCAGTTATCAGTGACCAGTTATCGGTTATCAGCGCCGCCTAAGGCGCCAGAGACGCATAATTATGCGTCTCCCTTTTAATGTGCCCCTATTTTAATACGACGCATAATTATGCGTCTCCCTTTTAATGCGGCCCTATTTTAATACGACGCATAATTATGCGTCTCCATTTTAATGCGCCCCAATTTTAATGCGTCTGATTTAATGAATCCCCACAACAATAGTTAACGAAATTTATTTCTGCGCAGAATTAAATCTACCATCTATCATCTATCATTTATCATCTATCATCTATCATTTATCTTTTTTCATCTACATTTTTACAATCTTTCTTGTAGTAGCAATTCCATTTTTTTCGAAATTTAGAAAGTAAATTCCGGTTGGAATATTTTCCACATTCATGGTTGGGCTATCGCTGTATTTTTGTTGTTTCACCATCCGGCCAACGGCATCATACAGTTTAATGATTGTTGCAGCAGGTAATACCGGCAAAATAATTTGGTGGGATGCAGGGTTGGGATAGATGAGTACCTCATCAGTTTCATTTTCTTCTATTCCAGTAAATCCGGAATCAAATATTTTTCCTATGCAGGAGTTGGTGAAATTTGTTGTTGGGAAAAAGATGCTGTCGAAGTAAGCGGAATCGGAAAACACACAGGTGAAGTAGCAACTTCCGCCCGGACTGACTGCAACTCCTTGTGCTGCATTATATCCATTGGAGCCACCCAATTTCACCCATTGTGCAGAGCCGGAAGGTGATATTTTTGCAACTGCTATTCGACGATCGGTATAATTTGGCAAGACAGAGATGAGACCATTGCCCCAGTCGACAGAACCATTTTGCGAGCCTGCCAAATAAAAATTCCCCGACGCATCAGCATCTACACACATACTTAATCCAATATCGAGTTTACCAAACGGACCTATTAACAATGGTGGCTGTTGCACGCCCCACAAAACCTGTCCCGAAGTATCTGCCTTGAATGCCATGAAGTCGGTAGCAGGCAAAGGATTATGAAAAAAGATTCCACCGAAGGTTGTTGAGTCATAAATATTATTTGTAAAAAATACATTTCCGAAATCATCGGTTGCAATCTTCGGATGCTGAAAAGTAAGATCATGTCCAAACAAAGCCCATCCCGGCACACCGGCTGGCGTATAGTAAGCAAGACTCATATTGTAATCGTGCGGTGCATACCAGGAGGAGCCATCCATGATGTAATCACCTTCTTCTGCACTTCCTGAAATAAACATGCCACCCCAGGGATCAAAAGCAATTGCACCAATGGTTTTTCCGTTGTCGATGGTTCGTATTTGAGTATCATTTCCGGATGCATCGAGTCTGACAATTTTAGCAAGAAAAAAATCAGACATTGCATACCACACATCCCCGGAAGGGCTTACCGCTAAACCTTGAATGCCTTTGTATGTTGGCCATTGCTGAGAGATATTTCGTTTCCATCCAATCTGGCCCGAAGCATCCACCTGAAAAATAAAATTGTTTTTGGAGTTTGTTGTAATGTTGAAATAGGGAATAGTATCATTACTGCCAATAATGAGCTCATAATCCATAACACCGGCAACATAGTAATTTCCAAAATCGTCACAGGTTAATTCCTGCACCGACCCACCTTGACCCATTTGCAATTGCCAAAGCAGCACCCCGTTCGAGTCGCGACTCTCCAGAAAAGTGGTGCCAAATAGATCCTGGTTGTAAATAAATGAACCGGTATCGAGCCGTGTTGCAATTACACGACCATTTACTTTATCGAAGGCAATCGGATAATGAATATATGCAGGATTCATCTGAAAATCGATTTTTTCAGCCTGCACCCAATCGTAATTCTGGGCTAATGCATTAATAGACAGTGTGATACATAATATTGAGAGTAGAACTTGACGCATGGCTAATTGGGTTTGGTTAGATACTTTACAGACAAAGCTATTCATTATTCTGTTGCCTTAATGGGGAAATTTATAATTTGCAGTCAACTACTTTTTATTTGCGTCTTGGTTGATCAGAACAAATTTTTCCTAATTTTATATTCTTAAACCCTTCATCATGAAAAAAATCCTGCTTACCATGGTACTGGCGCTGTCAGTTATTATTCAAAATGCCAATGCATCTTGTCAGACCGGTTTTAGTGAAGTTATTATCCAAATTATTCCCGATCAATTTCCTTGGGAGACCAGTTGGAATTTGACCGATAATGCCGGTACTATTCTGGCATCTGGCACTTCTGTTGGTGATACAGTTTGCATTCCTACCAATTCATGCGCAATTTTTACCATTATGGATTCTTTTGGAGATGGTATTTATTCGCCCGGTGGATATTGGATATATGTTGATGGGACTTTTGTTGCAACCGGTTTTAGCTTTGGTTACAGCGCCACGCTTCCAATAGGTTGTCCACAAGGAATGTTTTGCAGTTCATCGTTGCCATTAAGTTTTGGCACTTTTGCTGCGAGTTTCGATAACACCTTCTACACATATACACCAACCGTTAGTGGGACTTATAATATTACTACCTGCGGCATGAATGCTTGCAACACACAGATCTGGGTTTATGATGTTTGTAATGGCGCTATGATTGATGAAGGTCCTCCCGGATCTTATGCGTACAACGATGATGCATCGTGTGGTATTCAAGCAGTGCTGGATGTAGTGATGATTGCCGGTTCAACATACTATGTAAGAATAGGCGACAAACTCGATGATTGTCCCGGAGCTGTTAATTTTACATTCAGTTATGTCGGTCCTATACAAGGATGTATGGATCCGACTGCATGTAATTATAATGCACTTGCGGTTGTTGATGATGGCAGTTGTTTGTATTATCCTGATCCCGGATGTGCAGGACCCGATCTGGAAATCGATTCCCTGACATTTGTAAGCAGTTTATCTTTAAGTACGATTACAGCATCAGGTTGTGATGTCGATGAAGGTTGCGTAACCGGATATGGTTTAAGGCATGTAATTCAGTTCACCACAAAAATTAATAACATTGGTACACTTGATTACTATATTGGTAATCCCGGAAGTCAGCCAACAATGTTTAATACAGTGAATTGTCACGGTCACGCGCATTACGAAGGTTATGGCGATTATCGCTTGTATGATATGGCAGGAAATCTGATTCCGGCAGGACATAAAAACGGATTTTGTGTTATCGATTTATGTGGTTTCGGTCAGTATAACTGTGGCAATATGGGAATATCTGTAAATTGTTATGATGTTTATGGTGCAGGAACGCAGTGTCAGTGGGTAGATATTACCGATGTGCCTGATGGCGATTACAGAATGGCGGTGATTATTAATTCACATCATTTGCCGGATGCATTTAATCATTATGAAATAAATCACGTGAATAATGCAACACAGATTTGTATTAATATCACCCGAAACCTTGCAGGTATTCCATCTTTTACGGTGTTGCCAAGTTGTACTCCTTACGTAGATTGTATGGGAATTCCCGGCGGTGCTGCTATGCCCGATTGCAATGGAGTTTGTGCCGGCCCCGGTATTTATGGAAATCTGAATGGCGATACCAAACTCGATACCATTGATGTGGATGAGTATGTGAATTTATTGGAGAGCAACAGTGGTGTTGCATCAACATGTAACGACCTTAACGGTGACGGATCGTTGTCTGTTTACGATGCTGCATTAGCATTGTGGTGCGTAAACACTCCGCATCATCCGCATCCTGCTGGAAGCAATTTCAACGATTGTAATTTCCCTCACGATATTCTGAATCCGTTCGATTCAACCGGACTGGCAATTACCAATGTAAATTTTGCTTCAGGTTATCTGGATATTGAATTAAAAAGTAAAACTGCAGACATTAAAGCATACCAGTTCCGGATGAAAGGAATTACCGTTTCGTCAGTTGTGAGTCTGGCAAGTCCCGTTGATTTTCCGGTTGATGCACATGTAATAAGTGGTACCAATGAAATATTCGCTATTTCGCAGGTAGATTCAGCACTCGACAGAAGTCAGTTTGCGCAACCATTATGCAGAATATATTTTTCTGCTATCACCGATACACTCATTTGTATTGATCAAATCCGTGATATTGTCAACCAGGATGCAGAACGTACAACAGCCTACATTTATGGAAATTGCTTTATTGCATCTCCAACGGGAATGCCGGAATCAGCGGGTGATTTCCCTGTTTCTCTGGTGCCGAATCCTGCCAGCGATAAAGTTTGGTTGCAGTTACCGGAAGGTATTAAGCCAGATAAAGTTGATATAATTGATATGACCGGCCGCGTGGTAAATGTTAAGCTTACCACTGTTAATGGTCGCTATCAATTGAGTCTCAATGGTTTTTCATCAGGCTTATATTTACTGCGGGCAGTTACTGCTGCCGGAACCGGTTATGCGAGATTCAGCAAGGTTGCTGAATAGTCTTGTAGTAATTTATTCCTACAGCACGAAACGATCATTCGTTTCGTTAATTAACTTTGCAGGATAACCTATTTCTGCAAAGTATGCTACATATCGATATTCATACGCACATCTTACCCGAAAATATCCCTGATTTCAAAGGGAAGTTCGGGTATGGTGGCTTTATACATCTCGATCACCATAAGCCATGTTGTGCGCGTATGATGATTGGCGATAAGTTTTTTCGTGAAGTAGAACAAAATTGCTGGGATGCGCCAACGCGAATGAAAGAATGTGATCACCATGGTGTGCATGTTCAGGTGTTGTCGACTGTTCCGGTAATGTTCAGTTATTGGGCAAATGCAGTGGATTGTCTCGAGGTTTCTAAATTTCTGAACGATCATATTGCAGGTATTGTCAACACTTATCCGAAACGTTTTGCAGGCTTAGGAACGGTGCCTTTGCAGGATCCTGAGATGGCTATCAGGGAATTGGAACGTTGCATGCAAATTGGAATGAGAGGGGTGCAGATTGGCAGTCATGTGAACGACTGGAATCTGAATGCGCCTGAATTATTTCCGTTTTTTCAAGCTGCCGAAAAAATGGGTGCTGCCATATTTGTGCATCCGTGGGAAATGATGGGACAGGAAAAAATGCAACGATACTGGTTGCCCTGGCTGGTTGGAATGCCTGCTGAAACATCTTTAGCAATTTGCTCGATGATTTTTGGAGGCGTGCTGGAGCGATTGCCAAATTTAAGAGTTGCCTTTGCACATGGTGGTGGTTCATTTCCTTCCACCATTGGAAGAATTGAACATGGTTTTCATTGCCGACCCGATTTAGTTGCAATTGATAATAAAGTGAACCCCAGAGAATATCTTGGTAAAATTTATTTCGATTCATTGGTTCACGATAAAGATATGTTGCGTTTCCTGGTGAATCTGGCCGGTGCAAATCGTGTGGCACTTGGATCTGATTATCCTTTTCCTTTAGGTGAAGATATTCCAGGCACACTTATCAGGAGTATGGAATTTGATGATGCAACAAAAGAATTATTGCTGTCGGGGACTGCATTGGAATGGTTAGGTGAGAATCGAACAAAATTTATTTGATGTAATCGGGAAAGAACTTAATTTATGAATCGTATTTGCCTGAAATTATTTTTGCTGTTTTGTATTCCTTTCGCTTTCCCTTTGGCAGGGATGAGTCAGGATTCGCTTTCTAAAAAGGCAGTGGTGCTTGAATTATTTACTTCGCAAGGAGATATAAATTCAACACCGGCAGAAAAAATAATGCATGAGATTTTAGCAGAAACAGGTGGCGCTAAAAATCAGGTTTATGCATTAGCAATGCATGTCGATTTCTGGAATCGCTATGGATGGAAAGATCCGTTCAGCACATTCCGGTTTACCAACAGACTGCACAATTATACTTCTGTTTTGGGTTTGAAAGAAACTTATACGCCCCTGCTCATTCTGAATGGCAACAAAATTGTGGATGCATCCAACAAAGAAAAAATTAAAGCGGCTATACTTGCAGAGCAAAGCAAACCGGCAGATTTGGAAATTGATTTTAGTTACTCGGTTTTTGACGATACGTTAGATGTGACTTATGCACTGAATAAAGAATTACCAAAAAGCAAAGCAGGAGCGCTGCACTATCTTGGTATAGCTATAACCGAATCGGGACTCACCACGCAGGTTACCGCCGGCGATAATAAAGGCAAGACATTAAAAGGAGAATCAGTTGTAAAGTTACTTTCCATTACTAATTTAGTTCGGAAAAACGGCATAGTCAGAATTCCGCTGAAAGGTTTTAAAGTTGCCGGAAATAAAGAGGTGATTGTCTTTGTACAACGCAAGCGTGATAAAGAAGTGCTTTGCGCCGGAAGTGTTGGTGTGAAGTAGTTGATAATGGATGCAGTTTTTCATTGAACATTTAGACAAAATATTTTGAACGCAGAGTTAGGGAGACGCAGAGATTTTCGCTTGCGCGAAGAGGAGAATTCCGGCTCTTGGCAAACATCAGCATCCGTCGACTACGCTCAGGGCAGCGCCCGTCGATGTTGCTCATTGCGGTGAGACGCATAGCAATGCGTCTCTACATGTCACACCTTTTAACTCCGGAACAACAATCAGCTCCCCCGCATCGTGCCTTGCGGGAACCGCCTTCGGCGTTGCTCAGGGCGGCGAGACGCATAGCAATGCGTCTCTACATGCCACACCTTTTAACTCCGGAACAACAATCACCACCCCTCGACTGCGCTCAGGGCACCCATTCGACTGCGCTCAGGGCGGCGCCCATCGACTTCGCTAAGGGCAGCGCTTTCAACCTACAACCTACAACTTTCAACTTTCAACCACCGTGCAGTCACATCTTTTTGCTCTAGAACCCTCAATTAGCACCCTTCGGCGTTGCTCAGGGCAAGCATTAGCACATCAGCACATAAGCACATCAGCATTCCTACATCACATTGATATTCAGCACATTTCCGTATTTCTTTTTTTTGTATCTTTGCACCTTAGAAACCACCCATGAGTGATCAGATCAAACATGAATGCGGCATCGCGCTGGTTCGTTTATTAAAGCCTTTATCTTACTATAAGGAAAAATACGGCACTGCTTTTTATGGTGTCAACAAGTTGTATCTTCTGATGGAGAAGCAACACAATCGCGGACAGGATGGTGCCGGGGTTGCAAACATTAAACTGGATGTTGAGCCGGGTAATCGTTATATCAGCCGTCATCGCAGTAATGCCAATCAGCCGATAGCAGAGGTATTTGACAAAATCAATACCCGTTTTGCAGATGCGGCAAAAGAATTCCCCAATGAAATTCAGGATCCGGAATGGTTGAAAGCCAATTTGCCATTCACCGGTGAATTATTTTTAGGTCATCTTCGCTATGGCACCTATGGGAAAAACAGTATTGAGAACTGCCATCCTTTTTTGCGTCAGAATAACTGGATGACCCGGAATCTGGTAGTGGCAGGTAATTTCAATCTCACGAATGTGGATGAATTACTTTCTCAGTTGCTGGAGTTGGGACAACATCCGAAAGAAAAATCGGATACCGTTACAGTGCTGGAAAAGATTGGTCATTTTCTGGATGAAGAGAATGAATTATTATTTAAACGTTACAAGCAGGAGGGTGAATCGAATCGTGATATTACGCGACTCATTTCCGAGACCATCGATATTCAACGTATTTTAAAACGTGCCGCCCGCAACTGGGATGGTGGTTATGTAATTGCCGGCTTAATTGGTCATGGTGATGCATTTGTGATGCGTGATCCCAATGGTATTCGTCCGGCCTGGTTTTACCATGATGATGAAATTGCTGTGGTTGCTTCCGAGCGACCTGCTATTCAAACAGCGTTTAATTTACCTGTTGAAGCTTTGCAGGAAATTAAACCGGGTCATGCCTTGATCATTCGTAAAAATGGAAAAATTGATCAGCAACAATTCCGTGAGCCAGGTGAGCGTAAATCATGTTCGTTTGAACGTATTTATTTCTCGAGGGGAAGTGATGTATCGATTTATAAAGAACGTAAAGAATTGGGAAGAGTAATTTGTCCGACCATATTGGAATCAGTTGATTTCGATTTGCGGAATACTGTTTTTTCTTATGTTCCCAACACTGCTGAATCTGCCTTTTATGGAATGGTAAAAGGTATGGAAGAATACCTTCGTGAAGTGAAGAAAAGAAAAATCATGAAAGCGGGACCCGGAATAACAGAGGCACAGCTGGATGATATTTTATCTATAAAACCAAGAATTGAAAAGATTGCCATTAAAGATGCGAAATTGAGAACGTTTATCACCGACGATTCGCAACGGAATGATCTGGTGGCTCATGTTTACGACATTACTTACGGCACCGTTAAAAAGGGAACCGACAATCTGGTAATCATCGATGATTCCATTGTTAGAGGTACTACGCTGAAGAAGTCGATTTTACGAATGCTCGACCGGCTTGGACCTAAGAAAATTGTTATAGTTTCTTCAGCGCCGCAGATTCGTTATCCCGATTGTTATGGCATTGATATGGCAAAGCTGGGTGATTTCGTAGCCTTTGCTGCTGCCATTAATTTGCTGGAAGAAAATAATCTCGAACATATTATTGATGAAGTTTATCATAAGTGCAAAGAACAACTGAGTCTGCCAACGGCACAAATGGAAAATCATGTAAAAGCAATTTACAAACCATTTACTGCTGAACAGATATCTGCTAAAATTGCCCAGATGATTCGTCCGAAGGATATAAATGCTGAAGTAGAAATTATTTTTCAGAAAATAGAAGATCTGCACAAAGCATGTCCTGATCATACAGGCGACTGGTACTTCTCAGGAAATTATCCTACACCCGGAGGTAACAAAGTGGTATGCCGGTCATTTGTAAATTACATGGAAGGTCGCAATGAACGCGCTTATTAAGTCGGCGTTTGGTTTGTGATTGCTGCAATGTATAAACTCTGTTTTTTAAAAATATTTATCAGTTTATTACCAACTCTTAGCTCATGAGACGTATCTTTAATTACTTCCTGCAAGGATTATTGATTGTAGTTCCGATAACTGTAACACTGGTTATGTTGATTCAGGCAATTCTGTGGATCGACAGCCTTATTCCTGTACATATTCCGGTGAGCATCCCCGGTTTGCCGAGTTTCGATTTACCGGGATTAGGAATTATCATCTTGTTTTCCGTTGTTACCATTCTGGGATATTTTGCTTCCTTCTTGGTTGCAAATCCTTTTTTTATACTGGTAGAAAAGCTGATGGAACGCACACCGCTTCTGAAAATTATTTATACTTCAGTTAAGGATCTCATAGAGGCTTTTGTTGGTGAAAAGAAACGTTTTACCAAACCTGTTTTGGTTACGATCAACGTAAATCCAATGATTCAGCGAATCGGATTTGTAACTGAAAATGATTTGACCCAGATGGGAATTGAAGCTACAAAAATTGCTGTTTACCTGCCTTTTTCTTATGGATTCAATGGTCAGCTTTTGGTGGTGGAAGCTACTAATGTGAAAGAGCTGGATGCATCAGGAACTGAAATGATGAAGTTTATTATTTCTGGTGGAGTTACCGATATTTAAAATTTAAATTCATAAAGTCATGAAAAAAATTCTGCCCTTAGTATTGCTGTTCATATTCACAGCGATGTATTCGTTTGCACAAAAAACTATTATTCGAAATGAAACTGCTGATATTGCCGGAGGAACACATCCTGCATCATTGGTGACTCTCGAAAATACGGAACTTGAAAAAGTGGAAAAGGCCTTCAGTTCTTACCTGAAAAAGCAAAAGGGTAAACAGGAAAAATCGGATGGACTTATTTTTCAGGATAATGCTGTGGTAAAAGATATCAGTCCAGATACAATTGACATTTATGCCGCATTCAAATCTTCAGGTAAAGATGTTACCATTATCATGGCGGTCAACAGAAACGGACATTTTATAAATAATGAACGGGGATCGGCAAGAGGGGTAGAAGCTTTGTTGTCAGAATTTGCAGTTGATTTTCGCAAAGAGCAGGCTTCTGAAGAGCTTGAAATTGTTGAGAAGGCCTTGAATGCAATGGAGAAGAACCACGAGAAGCTGGTCGATTCAACAGAAGATCTTAAAAAAGATAATGAAGAGATGAAGCAAAAGATCAGTGACAATGAAGCGGTGATAAAAGAGAATCAGGAAAAAATTTCAAAGAGCAAAGCAGAACTAAGTACCCAACAGGAATTAGTCAAATCGAAAGCAGCTGCTTTGAAAGGTATTGAGTAATACCGTTAAATCGTTTTCATTTTATCCATCGCAACCATGAAATTAGCAGAAATAAAAACGGGTCCTTCCAAATCGGTTGATGAGTCGGATATTCGCAAAAAGACGGAAGAAATGGTGGCTGCTATTGGTGAGTGGCAACTAAAACTATATGCTGAATCAAAACAAAGTCTGCTGGTAATTTTACAGGGAATGGATGCCTCCGGAAAAGATGGTGCCATCAAAGATGTATTTGCATCTGTAAATCCAATGGGTACTCATGTGATTTGCTTTAAGAAACCAACTGAACTGGAATATTCGCACGATTTTTTGTGGCGTATTCATGCACAAGTGCCACCGGCTGGGATGATTCACATTTTTAATCGTTCCCATTATGAAGATATACTCGTTCCATCGGTAGAAAAGTTTTTGCCTGAGACGGTAATTAAAAAACGCTTTCAGCAAATAAATGATTTTGAAAAAATGCTGGAAGAAAATGGTACCAGGGTTTTGAAATTTATGTTGCATGTGTCGAAGGAAGAGCAAAAAGAGCGGTTGCAGGAACGCATGGCCAATCCGAAAAAATTCTGGAAGCATAAAGATTCCGATTGGGAGACAGCAAAAAAATGGGATGCTTATATGGAAGTTTATGACACTATTTTCGAAAAGTGTGATACGTGTAAATGGCATATCATTCCATCCGATAAAAACTGGTACAAAGAATATCTTATGGCAGAAGTTATACTGGATGCACTTAAAGATATGAAGCCGGAATACCCTCCTTTGGTCACCAAGATGAAGTAAGTGAACGGGTAATTATTTTTAAAACTAATTACATATCAATTAGTTAAACAGTATTTTCGTCTGTTTTGCTCTGTATCCAATGGATTACTTCACGGTTTTAAAGTGAAAAAGTTTTCAATTAATTCAATACATTTGGGCAACAATTCGCTCTTCCCTGATGAAAAAGACTGCACCTAAAAAAAGCGCACCTGCTTTAAAATTTGATACCAACTGGAAATATGATCCTGCACCGGAAAGTGCCGATCATGTGGTTATCGATAAACAATACGGATTATTTATTAATGGTAAGATGCAGGCTCCTGTGAAGGGCAAGTATTTCAACACCATCAATCCGGCGCGTGAGACCGTGCTTGCTTCCGTTGCAGATGCTACCTCTGAGGATGTTGACAAAGCAGTAGCAGCAGCACGCAATGCACATTCAAAGGTATGGTCGAAGATGAAACCTGCCGAGCGTGGCAAATACATTTATCGTATAGCGCGAATCATGCAAGAGCGGGCACGTGAACTGGCAATTATTGAATCACTCGATGGTGGAAAACCCATTCGGGAATCACGCGATATTGATGTGCCTTTGGCTGCAGCACATTTCTTTTATTATGCAGGCTGGGCCGATAAGTTAAATTATGCTTTGCCCGGAAAACAAGTTACTTCACTTGGTGTGGCTGGACAAATTATTCCCTGGAATTTCCCGCTCTTAATGGCTGCCTGGAAAATTGCTCCTGCCTTAGCTGCCGGAAATACCGTTGTCTTAAAACCAGCTGAGACAACTCCCTTAACAGCATTGAAACTGGCAGAAATTATCCGTGATGCCGATTTGCCTCCGGGAGTAGTGAATATTATCACCGGTGCCGGAGCAACAGGAACAGCATTGGTAAATCATCCGGGTATCGATAAGGTTGCATTTACCGGTTCTACAGATGTGGGGAAAATAATTCAGAAAGCATTAGCTGGCACCGATAAAAAATACACATTGGAGTTAGGTGGTAAAGCAGCAAATATCATTTTTGAAGATGCTGCCATTGATCAGGCTGTGGAAGGAATTATTAACGGCATATTTTTTAATCAGGGACATGTTTGCTGTGCCGGTTCACGTCTCTTTATTCAGGAGAGTGTAGCCGCAACCGTTATACGTAAATTAAAAGATCGCATGGAGACATTGATTGTCGGCGATCCATTAGATAAAAACACCGATATCGGTGCCATCAATTCAAGACCGCAACTCGATAAAATTAAAGCTCTTGTAAAAGCAGGTATTGCCCAGGGTGGCAGTATGCATCAAAGCAGTTGTGCCATTCCTTCGAAAGGTTTTTGGTTCCGACCCACTATTTTCACCGGAGTAGCGCAATCGAGTCGCATTGTACAAGAAGAAATTTTCGGACCCGTGCTGGCCATTCAAACTTTCAGAACTGTTGAAGAGGTGATTGAGAAAGCAAACAATACACCTTTCGGTCTCTCCGGAGGCGTGTGGAGCGATAAAGGCTCGAAAGTATTCAAGGTATCATCGAAACTTCGTGCCGGTGTTGTGTGGGCTAATACCTACAATAAATTCGATCCTACTTCTCCCTTTGGAGGATATAAGGAAAGCGGAATGGGAAGAGAAGGAGGAATGCATGGAATTTATCCATATGTTCAGGTTAAAGATTAAGTGCAGAGGCGAGTCGATGGTCTATTCTCAGAAGAAAATCCATTTTCAAATGATAGTTTTATTTCAGATGATAAATGATAAATGATAAATGATAGATGATAGATGGGGAATAAGGATTAAGAATTAAGAATTAAAGATTTGTTCTCAGAAGGAAATTCGTTTTCAGATGATAAATGATAAATGATAGATGATAGATGGGAAGGATTAAGGATTAAGGATTAAGAATTAAGGATTAAGAATTAAGGATTGCCGGAAGGGTCTCTGATCCTGACAAGCCAAATAAGGATTAAGGATTAAGAATTAAGGATTAAGGATTAAGGATTGCCGGAAGGATCTCTGATCCTGACAAGCCAAGTGTGTGGAAACTCCCCGGAGGGATCTCTGAACCTGACAACCCAAATGTGTGGAAACTCCCCGGAAGGATCTCTGATCCTGACAACCCAAATATGCGGATCTCTGATCCGCCCTATTAGGGATTAAGAATTAAAGATTAAGGATTATGGATTGGCGGAAAAAAGTTTGGTTTGAAGTGAAAATTTTATAGCTTTATCAAAATTTAACCCCGGCTGCACATTCCGGCCGCCCTAAACTTCAGTCCCATGATGAAATCACTTAAAAATGAAGAATGGAAAGAGCTCAGGATGCCAAAGGATGCCCTTCGCTACAAGTATGCCGTTTCAAATCTGGGTCGTATAGCCAGTTTCTCAGATAAAATAATTGATGGCAAAATACTAAACGGAACCGCTATAGGTGGTTATCCCACATTAAATGTAAAGCCATTTGGTGAGAACAAAACATTTTACATACATAAACTGGTTGCTGAATTATTCCTGAAAAAAACGGGTGCCAAGCAGCAATATGTGATCCATAAGGATTATGATAAATCGAATAACAATGCTAAAAATCTGAAGTGGGTAACGAAAGAAGAGATGGAAGAGCATCAACAGTCGAGTCCCCTGGTTCTAAAAGCACGCAAAGCGAGACTTAAGCAACCCATCTACAAAGGTCATAAACTCACTGCTCCGGTGGTGAAACAAATAAAAAAGAAAATATTCAGCTCTTCACGCCGACAATCCTTTAAAGCAATTGCGGAACAATTTCAGATTAGTGAAATGCAGTTGTACCGGATAAAATCGGGTGAGAATTGGGGGCATGTTAACGTTGATTGATTCACTAATGTGCTAATGTGCTAATGTGCTGATGTGCTGATGTGCTGATGTGCTGATGTGCTGATTTTATGTTGTGCTTAAGTGCTTATTTGCATAGGAGCTTATTTTGTGATGTGGTGATGTGATGATTTGCT
>CAUJFJ010000304.1 GCA_963169675.1 Bacteroidota bacterium | reverse complement strand
CCGGAGTGGGAATCCATATTGGAAGAAGAATAGGAGTGCGGGTTCGGATATTGACAGATTTTAAAAGGAAAGAAAGTGCTTCTGATATGATTGCGGCATTATTTTTTACATTCGCATGCAATAAAGTGCTGCTGACAATATCCAGAGTAAGCATCATCATCTCTGTTGTTAACTGAGAATAGGAACCTTGTTCCCATTTGGAAATCATGTTTCCGGTACAAGATGCCATATCAGTTACCAATTGAGCAAGTTTTTGCTTGTGAAAAGCCGGTTGGATGAGTCTTCGTTGTCGAAGCCAGAATTCGCCTTCACTGGTAAGCAAGCCATTGCCCAGAAGGTATTTCAATTGTTCGTAACGCAGGCTCTTGGTATAATTTTTATTATTTTCCTGCAGGACGTATTGAATAAAATCCGGATGTTGAATGTATAATACTTTTCGAACTGAAAAACGGATAGTACTTATATCGCCATAAGATTCCTGCTGTTCACAAAAAAAATCGAGCACCCTTGTTTTCAGGTCTTGTAAATTACCGGTAAGCGGATGACCATATTTTCCGGGAGGGAACATCTTAAAAAGTAATTAGTGCAAGATATCTTTTTCTTTTTTTAATGGCAGGAACCAGAATTTCGTTTTCAGCAACTTGTTTGGCTGAGCGTGGAAGAATCATGAGTCCTTCACTTCCTTGAACGGGTTTCCCCCGGAGTGCAGCTCCCGTATTACTAATTTTAACCGGAATTAGTGCATTTTGACGGCTAAGGTTATCGTTAAATAAAACGATCATTTCTTCACTGTTGAGCAATGAACAGAAGCTTGAAAAAACACCGTCGTCGTCAATAGAAACCTGTTCCTTTTCCGCAATAGCACTCCATTGTACAGAAGCGTCATAATTCACGGACAGTACAGCAATGTTATCGAAATGAAATTCTTCTCTTCGGGTAAACGATTGGGTAAAATAATCATAATAAGAATACTCGGTGGTGTAGGCAGCTTCCGCAACGATAACGGCACCACCATCTTTCCTTAAAATAATTCGTTCAATAGGATATCCAATCAAACTCATGCCCGATGCTGCGTTTCTTTCGCCTTTAAGGCGGATGTTTTTCTCGCCATCGATTGGTTTTAATTTCAGATCAAAATTTGCGGTGCTGTCGAGGGTTAGTTTTCCGTAAACTACGCCGGAACCGGTGGTAGAATTAACATCCGAATAAAATCCGGCAATTACAAACTGATCGTTAATATTATCTGCTGCAAGACCGAGTCCGGTAATAATTCTATCGGCAGCGATTGCAGTTTCTTTTATCTGACTTTCAGAAACTGATGCAGTGAACAAGAGATAATCGGTGGTTCTTTTGGAAGAAAGAGCTTTGATTTTTTCTGAATGAATGCCAAGAATTCCAAGATCACCTCTGTCGGTGAGAGAGAAATTGATCAGATCAAAATTCTTTTCAGCATAGTTTGCAATTCCTGTAACCGATTTTACCGGTTTTAATTCTGAATCAAAGATTGCTGCAAAAAGTTTTTGTTGATTATCAGATGTAAATTCGCGTGTAGTGATGGCAATCATTTTTCTACCTGTGGAAATCACCGGGCGACATTTTTCATATTCACCAGAAATCTGACTGAATGAAGCAACACTATTTTCTCCACCGGAAATTACACCTTCCTTATTGATGGTTGAAAAGTAATAATTGAGTTTAAGATCAGATTTAATATATTCGGATGATATTATTAAAATACTTTCATTAAAAAAAGTTACTGCTTCAATTTCAGCATTTGGCTTGGTAGCATTAACAGGAATGGACCATTTTTGGGTGAGGTTGGAATTGTAATAGGCGAGTTTGTATTTCCTGCTTCTAAATCCCATTCTGTCGCCGGAATAATTTAAGGTGATATTCGACAGCAATAGAAAATACCCTTCATCATCCTGGCCGATTACTTTGGTGTAGCCAAATCCCGACTCATCAATTTCTGATGGAGAAATGAGTAGTTTTTGTGCTTCTGAAATATTTGGAATGATTACTGAAAAGGATAATATCAAAAGTAAAAAGCGATTAATGAATGCCATTATTTGGTGTAGTTAAAAGAATTATTTTATTCTGTCATAAATTACTTCAACAGCCTTTTCATCGGCGCCGCCGGGTGCAATATTGTACATGGTAATAATCAGACGATCTGGATTTTCGAGTTCAATTTTAGTGCGCCAACCCCAGGCAGGTTCACCGCCATAAGATGCTAATACCGAGAACGGTGAAGTTTCGTTTTTATTGGTGCTGAACATGATGTTGGTACCGTTGTGGAAACTATCGATCCAGGCCGATTGAAGTGTGTTATCAGCCAGTGAACATCCATAAATTGCAATTCCTTCAATTGGTTTTCCTTCTAATGAACCTGAATATTCGTGTAAGGCAAACATGTTGTTGAGCACTGATCGAATTGTTCCTCTACATTCTGATTCATCGGCAAGTTTTCCGGGCTCAAACCAAACCCGGGTTATACCTTTCCAATTTCCTTCAATAGATTTTAGAAGTTTATGAGGACCGTCTTCCAGCGATTTTTTTAATTTTTCGCTCATAGAAACTAATTATTTTTTGATAAAAGATAGTAGGCACGCAATCCTGCTGACTGACTTATTTTAATTTTCGGATTATACCCAATTCTTACATTTTCGAGTTGTGCATTGTAAAGAAGCTGCAGCATCCATTTGCCGGTGGTACGAATATTTACACCCAGTCCGGTGAAAGCACCAAAACCCAGTCCAACCGGTTTAGAGCCGGTGAAGAAACTATAACCGCCATTTGGATCATAGTAGGATTCGTATAAATTTATTCTTAAATCATTAATCTGAATTTCACTCTCATCAAATTTTGCCAGTGTAGCATGTAGTCCTCCTTCAATAAAAGCATTGAACGATTCGCCTTCACCTAGCAGGCGTTGATATCCTGCTTGCATGAGAAGTCGTTGTTCTTTGCCACGGATTTCAAATGTTCTGATACTATTATTAATTTGAGTTGATCCGGAAGGTGGGCGTGTAGTGATCGTGAAATTCCCTGCTGCGGTTACAATTGCAGCGGTTGCATTTAAGACGACAGCATTTTTTGCATCCACAGAATATCTGCCGGCGAATCCTACAGCAACAGAAGTTTTGTAACGCATATTTACAGGCATATCACTTTCAGTAAACGACCAATCCTCAGGTGGAACACCCAGCTCTTCGGAAATAATGTCGGGTTGACCAAAACCACCACCATATTGATTGATTATTTTCTGATACATCCAGCTATTTTCAAAAATATTTCGGTTTCCGTCGAAGTCGAAACCATAACCATCGTATAAGCTGGCAGTGTATTTATTGGGAAAGTAAGAACCGATGTAAAGTCCGGTGGAGAAAGTTTTGGAACGAATAGGTTGTTGTTCCTTTTCCTCAAATGAATCGTCATCCTGACCATAAACTTTCAAATTTAAAGTCGGAATTAGGATGACAATAGTGAGCAATATTTTCAGAGCAGCTAAATTCACTTTCATGGGTAGGCTTTTATTCTTAACCCTTTCAGGGGAAAGATGTTTTGTGAAATCATCAATTAGCAAGGGTTAATGCGGCACTTGCTAAAGTTTGAATTTACGAATTTGATAATTTTTTTCCAATAAACGGACAAAAAAGGCGATAGCACTACATTTTGTAAGGGCTTAAAATAATGTTGAATTGGCTTTTAAGTGATTGATATGCAAAATAATATATAGTTTCAGATATAATTGGAGTCTGAACTTTATTTCCAAAGTAATGGCAAAAAGGATAGATTAGGTAATGGTTTTAAATAGACCCTCAGAATTTTCTTACTTTGCATCAAATTATGGAATCCAAATCTTCAATCAGGCTAAACAAATTCATTGCTGAAAGCGGCATCTGTTCCAGGAGGGAGGCCGACCGGTTTATTGAAAAAGGATTTGTATCAATCAATGGTCGAAAAGCTAAATTAGCTGACCAGGTTTTCCCGGGTGATAAGGTAGTTGTAAACGGACATCATCTGGAACCCAGAGAAGCTGAAGACAATATCTACCTCGCATTCAATAAGCCTGTTGGTGTAACTACCACAACAGAAGAACATACAGCTGATAATATCATAAATTACGTAAATCACAGCGCCCGAATTTTCCCTATTGGGCGATTAGATAAAGATTCGCAGGGGCTCATATTTTTGACAAATGATGGAGACATCGTAAACAAGATATTAAGAGCAGAAAATGCACATGAAAAAGAATATTTAGTCACTGTTGATAAACCTATAACAGATAAGTTTATTGATGGAATGATGCATGGTGTTCCTATTTTAGGAGTAGTAACCAGAAAATGTAAAGTAGTTAAGGAAACTCCATTTATTTTCCGGATAGTATTAATTCAGGGACTTAACCGGCAAATTCGTAGAATGTGTGAGCACTTTGGCTATCAGGTGATGAAACTAGAGCGAGTCAGAATAATGAATGTTAGTCTGAAAGGCTTGTCACTTGGTGAATGGAGAGATTTAACTCAAGACGAACTTCAGGGCATTTTTAAATTAATAAAGAACTCTTCGTCGGAAAAATTAAACCCTGCTAAACCTGCAAAAAGCTCAAAACCTAGTTCGTCAAATCCTCCCAAAACGCAAAGCACAAGGCCCGAAAAAAGAAATTCAGGCGCAGGTCAGCGCCACTCCGGTAGAGATAAAAGCAGGAATAACACCCAAACGAAAGGTAAGAGAGATAGTGGTAAGGGCCGTTCCAGGAGATAGCAAATATCTTAAATGTTTAATTATCAATTAAATAAGAAAATGTGGGGCATTTTTTGCAATTGAATAAATCATCAGTATATTTGCAGTCCCAATTTCACAGGGAAAATGACCATTGATTCAAAAAATCAAAGTTCATTTTAAATGGGAGCTTAGCTCTCCCGATAGCTATCGGGATGGTTGAGAGCACACCAACAGTGATTCAGGATGGTTCCTGATCGAAAAGAAAAACTGCTGAAATCGTCAGCATAAAATATTTAATGGGAGCTTAGCTCAGCTGGTTCAGAGCATCTGCCTTACAAGCAGAGGGTCACTGGTTCGAACCCAGTAGTTCCCACCAAAGCCACTCAATTTGAGTGGCTTTTTTTTTGATATAATTTTATAATCTGATTATTCATTTAATTAAACTAACTGGAATTGGTTCATAGTCACTGGTTCTCCCGATAGTCATCGGGACAGATAGTTATCGGGACCAGTAGTTCCAACTTTAAAATCAAGCACTTATGACTTAAATGTTATAGGTGCTTTTTTTATTTGCACACTTTTTGCACATTATTTGCCTTAGTTAAGGTTTATTGGTATTCGAACTTTTTAAAGAACATTTTTAGTTCGAAGCAATTAGGTTTGTATCTAGGTGGTTTTAAAATTATGCATCACGAGCCTTCAATACGATATTTTCGAGTAAAATAATTAAAGCAAAGTACCACTAGAGGTACTAGGTTAACTCCAAGAATTATATCCGGATAACCTTCAATATCATACATAAATTGGAAATCGAACTTCCACGTTTCGGTAAGAAAATCAAAATTCCAGTTATCTCCATTTCTGAAGAGAGTAAGCAATAATAGAGGTCCGAGAAGAAATTTGATCCCAATTCCCGCAATTAAAAGTTGAAACACTTGAAAAAAAAGATAAACACAATTTAGGGTTTCCGTGTAGTCTAACTCCTCTTTTCCAAAGACCTTCACAATGTTTACCACAATTAAAACCACAGTAAAGAATAAAACAAGTAACCCCACAGTAAAATTGGTTACTGAATTATAATTTTGCATCAAATCAGTTAGCAACAATGCAAATCCCAAAAAGGAATTGATCAGAATATATATATTCGGCAATAAATACTTACTCTGAAAATATTGGAGCATTTTTCCCTTCATATAAATCACAAAAATAAAACCATTCACATAAGCTTTCGATTGGTAAATATAATTGTCTAGATGTGATTATCCAAAAAATTAAAAAAGAATATCATTTGAGCTCCAGCCAACTCTTTTCAGTGGAAGGTTGTTAAGTCACAAAGCTTAAATCTTAGCTCATTAAAAACAATGCGATTAACATTACTTTCATAGAAATACTAATTTGCTGTATTTTGAAGAATCAATCTTATAGTTAAGGTTAAAATAGTAATTCCAATTTTAATCTGTTCTAAAATATCAGCCATGTACCAAATGATCATTGTTTTTTTCTTCTGAAACGATTAGATAAAATTTTCACTAATCTTGTCCAGTTCAAAAGGGTGGGTTGATTCAGTTCTATACACTTTCAAAATTTCTCCTACACATTTTTAGCCTGTTCTGACACACTTACAAACTCAACCTGCACAGTTATGAAGTGTATCTATGAACTTTTTGTAGAAATCAAAAACTTTGGTTTTATAAAATAACGCAGAAACCGAAAAGCGTAGAACAGAGTAGGTGACCACTAAATTCTTTACTTATGAAAAATTTATTATTGTTAGTTGTGTTGATCATTTATTGTAACGTAACTATTGGACAAAGTCAAATGTATCGATGGGCACTACATCCGAAACAGATAGATTTCACAATCCCTAATTCCCCGGTTGTGCAAAATTTATTACCTTCTTACCCTCACTATGCCAGTAATGCAGCCACAGATGCTTCAGGAAATTTGTTGTTTCACACAATCGATTTGAACATTTACAATTCTTCGGGTACGCTTATCGGTTCACTGAACACTGCGGGGTTTTTCCCTTTTTTTGGAAATTCAATGGGTATAGTTCCGGTTCCGGGTGCCTGCAAGCAGTATTATTTGATTTTTTGCCTGAGCGATTATGCAGGATTGGTTCAACATCAATGGTTGTGTTATGCCAAAGTAGATGCAAGCGGAGCTAATCCTGTTATCACTCAGCAAACCACCAGTCTCTTATATTCGATTTCAGGCTCTGCGATTGGTTCAATTGGTTTTGCAATCAGTAAAGTAAATTTGGCAGCATCAAAACGCTTCCTTTATTTTGTCGGAATTGATGCTTATGCCTATTATCCAATTGTTTCAAGATTTGATATTACGTCGACAGGTATTTCCAATAAAGTTAGCATTGCTACTACCTCAACACCTGGTTTGTCGGGCACTCCTTTTGTTGGAGAAGCAACAGAAGTTGAATTATCACCGGATGGAACTAAACTTGCATGGGTAACAGGAAATAGTTCAGAAGTAAACATTGTTAAGGTGAATGCGCTTACCGGTAATTTTGTATCCGCTTCATCAACAGCAGTGCCGGGTTCTGTTGCTTGTTATGGTATCGAATGGAATTCAGCTTCTTCTATTGCTTATATTTCTCATTCAAATGGATTAAGTCGTATAGCATACCCTGCACTAACTCATACTTCAATTGCCTCAAGTTCCCTATATAACAACACGGCATTAGAATTAGGACGTAATAATAAAATTTATGCAGCCAAGAATACCGGAAATGGTTTTGGAGAAATTAATACGGGTACCCACACAGTAGCTTCCAGCAGCCTCGTTATTAGTCCTTCAGGGAAAGATTTTTCAAATTCGTTTTTCACTTTGCCGGAACAAGTAGATGGTGAATGGTCACAATTTAGTATGGGGCCAGCAATTAATATTGATGATACCTGGAAGTGTGCAACACCGGGTACAACTATAACATTGAACGCAATTCCATCAACTTATACAACCTATGTTTGGGAGAAAAAGATTGGTGGAGGTGCATGGACAGTTTTTGGAGGAAGCGGGAGTTCTGCAAGCGACATGAGTCCAGTTAGTGCAACTGTGCAATATAGGGTTAGAGCAACGATTGGTGGATGTACAACCATAAATTCTCCAATCGCTACATGCACTTATTGTACCGGTGGAGGATGTTGTCCAATGCAACCCGTTAAGCGTGAAATAAACCCGGAAATATTAGAAGACGCAGTTTCAACTGTGAGTTTGGAACTCCAACCAAATCCTACAAGTGGTATTTTCACTATTTCAACCGGAGCAAACGACATGCAGGCAGATGAAATTCATATTTATGATGTGAATGGACGTTTGGTGAAATCGATAGTTCCTGAAGAAATAACCACAAATGCAATTTCTATTGATGCCAGCGATCTTAATAATGGTATTTATTTCGTGAAATTGTTGAATAACGCTACCATTCATTTATCCACTAAAATTTTGATACAAAAATAATTGTTTTGCAGTCCGGGATTAATTACCCGGACTGCAATTCTATATCTCCGAATTACTGGAACACATATGTTTTGAAAGCTAAAACCAGTTATTATAAAGTGCACTTGTTTTCTAATCTTGAAAATTTACTGCTCAATCATTATTTTTACTACTCCAACTCGCTCTCCCTTAGAAGTAATAATTTCTAGTAAGTAAATTCCAGATACTAGTGATTCACTTTTAAAAATAAACTGAACATTATCCGCCGCAATTAAAAATCCGGTGCGTGGTGAAGCTACCAGTTTTCCTGTGAGATCATACACATTAACAATATAGCTTTCTTCCAATAATTCTGATGATAATCCTTCAATTTTAATAACTGCCTCTTCTTTAACAGGATTTGGAGAAACGGATATTGTGTAGGAGGAAGCAGCAGGAGTTTCTAAAAGGCTGGTGGGTTCTCCGCATCCACTTGATAAACATCCGGTGCTATCCAGTTTAACCAGCCAACCATCCTGGCCACCACTGGCACCATCAAACACAAAGCCCGCGCAAATAATTCCTCCATCAGGAGTTTCCTGTACATCCCGGAAATAACAATGATCATTGCCAAACCGATATTGCCTTCTCCATTTTTCGTTACCTGATGAATCCGTTCGGATGATGAACCCATCATCTGTACCGTTTACTCTTCTGGAAGTTATTCCAACTAAATCAGTGTTTGACATTTCACGAACCCAGTTATATGCATTTACATCAACACCTTGAAGCTTTTTCCAAATTATGTTTCCACTTTCATCAATCTTTATTATTTTTCCATGTACAACTCCGAGTGAATATGAATATGATCCACTTGAAACAATGTAATTTCCATCTGCTATTTTTGTAATACCAATTGCAGTTTCATAGTCTCCAGTGCCATACGTTTTATGCCATTGATAATTACCTACGCTGTCCCATTTCACAACAATATCATCCCGATTAGAATTATTTCCAAAACCATAACTCCGGGTCCAGCCTGCTGTTAAAAAGCCACCATCAGGGGTTTGGACAGAGGAGTAGCCAGCATCAAACCGAATTCCTCCAAAACTGTTCATCCATTGGAAATTACCCAAACTATCGGTTTTTAAAATGAAGATATCACCATCTGACAATAAGGAATCTGCAATTTCACCTGTGATTAAAAATCCGTGGTCTGAAGTTTCTATTAGATATTGTCCGTAATAATTATAACCTGAAGGAGGAGAATGTTTATGCATCCATAAAGTATCTCCATTAGAATTTAATTTGGCGATAAAACCAAATCCTTCATCATTCGTTGTATTATAGCAGTAGGATCCAATTGCGAAATTAGAATCAAATGTTTTGAGTAAACTATATACTGCATAAGTTTCAGGGGCGCCTCCATATTTTTTTGATAATAGAATATTTCCGTTTGAATCTAAATCCTGAAAGATAAAACTTCTGTATGGCGAGTTCATAGAATGCATTACTAGTTTATAGCCTGATCCATCAACTAAAATAGTAAAAATGCCATCCACATTATCATGATAGGTATTATTAAAAGTTATTTGAGCATAGGATTGTGGTCCATGTCCAAATAGCCAAGCAAAAACGATAAGTAATAAATAACGCTTCATGAAAGTGGTTTACATTTCTAGCTCAAGTTCGTAAATATAATCAATTGGTTAGTTGTTACAAAACCAGGCGTGTGGTTTTGTAAATTTTATATAGTTTATAATACGTACAGCAAAAATTAAGATATCTCACTTTACTACCATCAATTTTCTTGAAGCTAAAATACTTCCCTTATATTCAAAATTTACAATGTAACTTCCGTTACTTAAATGAGAAATATCTATTTCTTGATTGTTGAAACTTTCCTGTATTTGATGAAGAGAAATTATCCTTCCCGATAAATCAGAAATATGCATTTTAACACCTGTTATATTAGATCGGATAATACAGGTTAAAGTTATTTTATCTGATGCCGGATTAGGAAAAATTGAAAAGTGATTTTCTGTTAAATCAGTAAGATCATTATTTCCTGTCAGACTATGTGGATAAGTTGCTGCAAGACTTAAATAATTACTTCCACAATAAAACAAACCTCCATCTATAAATATGGTGGAATCTATTACACCTGCCCGGAAAACAACTGCACCAGTCATAGAGCACGAAGCAGGTAATGCATTCCAAGAAGTACCATCCCAAGAAGCTATGTGATTTGGGTATGAGTGTGTGGTTGTTCCATCTCCGGTAAATCTTCCTACTGCACAAATTTCACCATTGTATTCAGTAAAGTTATATACCCTATCATTAAAACCATTCCCAATAGGGTAAAAGTTAACTCCATCATATCTTGTAGCAAAATTTCCATACTGAGGATGTGGTATGTACATACCCACATAAAGTGAATTATTATGTAAATAAACTGATGCGGCAGAAGTATTAAGCCACCCAGTTCCAATCTGTTCTACAGACAGACATGCTGAATTGTACCTAATCAATCCAAATACATTGGAACCTTGTTGAGGTGAAAGTGAACAATAATCATAACCGTAAACATTACTTAGATACAAGTCATTCTGAAAGACAATCATATCTGCTAATGTATTTCCTAATGCAATACCTAATGCTGGACCAGATGGAAGTACCGCAGGTTTCCAGATAGTGTCGTTCCAGACTGCGAAATCTTCAAAATTATTCGTACCTGGAAAGGGTCCAATATACCTGATTTCACCTAGTACAAATAATTTGTTCTCAAATTCTTCAACATCATAAATTGCCGGTGTCCAAGGATTTGGCCAAAAAGGGTGGACAACTTGTGTTGTATTATCAAAATAGTTCCAATTCACTCCATCCCATTTAGCTAAAGGCATCAAGAATTTGGTGGTGCCACTACTATCAAACTCACCAGCAGCTACTAGTGATCCCTTGTATTTAGTAATTGCATGAACCGGTTTATTAAAACCATCACCAACAGCCATCCACTGACTACCAGTCCATTTAATTATGTTATTAGCGGAGACTCCCGCAAACTCATGGAAGTCTCCGCCGATAAACGTTTCATTTGTGATTGTATCTTTATAAAAGCTATATATCCTTATCGTATCCTGATTTGGAGCAATTGGATAAAATTCTTGACTTGAACAATCGGGAATTGAAATCCCAAACAAAAAACCCAAGCAGCATAAGTACTTTATAATACTTTCATTCATGATACGAATATACAAATATTATTCAAAAAGGTAACAGCCTGAAAGTCAATACTTCTCAGTTGCATTTGACATCTGTCAACGGATCATTACTCACTGGATTGCACCATCAACTTCACCACACCTATTCGCTCACTTTTTGTGGTGCTAATTTCCAATAGATAAATTCCTGATACAAGTGATTCACTTTTAAAAATAAACTGGACATTATCAGCTGCAATTAAAAATCCGGTACGTGGTGAAGCTACCAGTTTTCCTGTGAGATCATAGACATTAATGATATAGCTTTCTTCCAGTAATTTTGCTGATAATCCTTCAATTTTTATAACTGCCTGACCTCTTACCGGATTTGGAGAAACCATTATAGTGTAGGAGGAGGCAGCAGGAGTTTCTAATAGGCTGGTGGGTTCTCCGCATCCACTTGATAAACATCCGGTGCTATCCAGTTTAACCAGCCAACCATCCTGGCCACCACTGGCACCATCAAACACAAAGCCCGCGCAAATAATTCCTCC
>CAUJFJ010000303.1 GCA_963169675.1 Bacteroidota bacterium | reverse complement strand
GAGATTCAGAATCGTATACTATTACATCATGGCGGTCAACCAAACAATCGATGGCACTAACCATTCCCTGGTACCCAAAATTGAGTAGGATGGAGGCTTCTTTCATTTCGAATTCGGCAAGCTCTTTCTCCAATTGTTCGTGCTCAACACTGTTCCCCGACATCATCCGGGCGCCCATCGGAAGTGCATTGCCATATTTTACAGCACCATCTCCGTCGGCTTTCCTGACTTCAGGATGGTTCGCTAATCCAAGATAATTATTGAGACTCCACACTAGTTTTTCTTTACCGCGAAAAATCATCTTGTTTGAAATTTCCCCCTCTAGTCTGGGGAACATAAAGTAACCATAAGATTCTTTCGAATGCATCCCTAATGGTCCGCGGTTCTTAAGTAGTTTTTCAAACAAATCTGTCATACGTCCGGCTTATAGTTTTTTGCCTTGGAAATTATTCCGAAAGATCAACACAATTTTTCTTTTTAAAACACGTAAGGTCAGAATGTTTTCAACAACAAATTGTTAATGACGCAAATATACAAAAAAATGTTTCCAAAATAATTCTTATCTTTGTATCATGAAAAGAAACCTGATCCCATTTACTATCATTTTACTTTTTTCAATTCTTACTTTTAGTTCATGTAGTAAGTTTAGTAAAATACAAAAGAGCACTGATATGGAAGCGAAATATCAGGCAGCTGTTAAATACTATGAAAAGAAAAGTTATTTCCAGGCACTGCAGTTGTTTGAAGAATTAATTACTGTTTTCAGAGGAACAAATCGTGCTGAAGAAACTTACTTCTATTATGCACAATGTTATTTTGAAACCGGAGATTATACCATCGCTGCATATCACTTTAATAATTTCAACCAAACATTTCCGGGTTCCGCAAAAGCTGAAGAAGCTCTTTTTAAAAATGCATATTGTTATTATCTCGATTCACCGGTTTCATCACTCGACCAAAAAAATACACTTGATGCAATCCGACAGTTTCAACTTTTTGTAAACAGATATCCGCAATCCGATAAAGTTCAAAATTGCAATCAACTGATCGATGAACTTCGCCTCAAACTGGAAACAAAAGAATTTAATAACGCTAAACTTTATTTTAAAACCGGACAGAATAAAGCAGCATTAACTGCATTTCAAAATGTAATCAAATCGTATCCGTCATCTATATATAAAGAGGAGTGCCTTTATTATGCTTTCCGTTCCGCTTATCTATATGCCAACCAAAGTATCGATTCTAAAAAGGCCGAACGCTATAAATATGCCATCGAAAGTTACTACAAACTGATCGATGCTTTCCCCTCAGGCAAATTTAACCGCGATGCCGAGAAAATCTTCCTGGAATGCCAGGACCGCCTGAAAAAGCTGGAAAAAAGTGCCAATCTCATATAATTTTATTACTTTTGCACCTCATTTAATACTGAAGGAACCATGTCTTATAAAAATGCAGCTTCTACTACCGTTACCCGCGATCTTCTCCAATACGAAAAAGGAACCGGTAATATCTATGAATCACTGGTAGTTATAGCCAAAAGAGCCAATCACATATCCTCAGAACTGAAAGAAGAACTCCAGAATAAACTTTCTGAATTCACTGCCAGCACCGATAACCTGGAAGAAGTTTTTGAAAATCGGGAACAAATTGAAATTTCTAAGTTCTACGAAAGACTCCCAAAGCCCGTGCTTATTGCTCTTCAGGAGTATCTTGATGGTAAAATCTACCATAGAAATCCTGCCAAAGAACAATAATTTCCCCTCAACATGAGGCTCAGCGGAAAGAAAATCCTTTTAGGGGTCACCGGTAGTATTGCCGCCTATAAATCCGCCGAATTAACTCGTCTACTTATTAAGGAAGGTGCTGAAATTCAGGTTGTTATGACCAAATCGGCGCACGATTTCGTGACCCCGCTCACCCTGGGAACCCTTTCTAAAAAGCCTGTTTTTACAGAATTTAGCACCCCTGCATCAGGAACCTGGAATAACCATGTGGAATTGGGGCTCTGGGCCGATGCCATGCTAATTGCACCCGCCTCAGCAAATACCATAGCCAAAATAGCTGCCGGCTATTGTGATAACTTATTGTTAGCCACTTATTTATCTGCAAAATGTCGGGTTTTTATTGCTCCGGCAATGGACCTCGATATGTTTGCTCACCCAACCACAACCCAAAATATTACCAGAATTCTGTCGTTTGGTAATTGCATTTTAGGACCTGAATCCGGTGAACTTGCCAGTGGGCTGAAAGGTGCCGGAAGAATGGTTGAGCCTGAATCTATCGTGGAATACCTTATTAAGGCATTGTCACCTGACAAGGAATTGCAAGGGAAAAAAGTTCTCGTTTCTGCCGGTCCAACCCGCGAAGCAATCGATCCCGTAAGGTTTATATCCAACCACTCATCCGGAAAAATGGGTGTTGCTCTGGCTGAAGAAATGCAATGGAGAGGGGCAGAGGTTACTCTGGTCATGGGTCCCAGTGTTAAGGCTCCCTCAAATGGTGCTATTAAATTAATTCCTGTTGTCTCAGCCGCCGATATGCATGCAGCCTGTATGAAAATTTATGCCGACTCCGACATAGCTATTATGGCTGCCGCTGTAGCAGATTTTACTCCCGGAAATCCTGCAGATTCTAAAATGAAAAAAACAGGAAATAATCTGCAAATCGATTTAATTCCTACCACCGATATTCTTGCTTCCATGGGCAATCTCAAAAAGGATTCTCAATTCCTGGTTGGCTTTGCGCTTGAAACCGATAATGAACTTCAAAATGCTGTTTCCAAACTGGAAAGAAAAAATCTGGATATGATAGTTCTTAATTCCATGAAGGATTCAGGTGCCGGTTTTAATTCTGATACTAATAAAATTACTATTATTGAGAAAAATAATCAGACTACTACACCGTACGACTTGAAATCGAAACAGGAAGTAGCTACCGATATTGTTGATCACCTCATCTCTTGCCTCCGAAAATCATGAAAAAAATAACACTCCTTATTATAGTATCACTGACAGTTCATTTTGCAGCTCTTGCCCAGGAATTGAATTGCACTGTTACCGTGCTCACTCCGCAGATTCAAAGCAGTGACAAGAAAATTTATACCACTTTGCAAACTGCCATTTACGAGTTCATGAATAATACCCGGTGGACCGGAGATGAATTTTCTAATCAGGAACGTATCGAATGCACCATGCAGATTACCATCAATGAAAGGGTATCGAATGATGATTTCAAAGGTACTATTCAGATTTCTGCACGTCGCCCGGTTTACAAAACTTCCTATTACTCTCCGTTATTAAATTATAATGACGAGAATTTTCAGTTCCGTTATATAGAATTTCAAACCATAGAATTCAATCAAACTGCTACCAATCCCACTCTCGCATCAGTGCTGGCATTTTATGCTTATGTAATAATAGGTATGGATTATGATTCTTTTTCGCCAATGGGTGGAAGTCCTTATTTACAGCAGGCACAAACTATTGTTGCTAACATGCAAAACAGTCCCGACCGAGGCTGGCGAGCTTTCGAAAGTACCCGAAACCGCTACTGGCTTTCCGAAAATTTAAACAATCCGGTATTTAAACCTTTGCGTTCTTTTAATTATGAATTCCACCGTCAGGGCCTCGATATCATGTCTGAAAAGAAAGATGATGCAGTGACTAATATTGCTACTGCAATTGAAGCTTTGAAACCTTTGCATGATGATAAACCGGGAAGTTTCTTAATGCAAACAGTTCTGTATTCTAAATCAGACGAAATCGTAAATATTTTCTCGGGCGCCTTCCCTGAAGTAAAGACCAGGATGCTGAATGTGCTCAATGAAATCGATCCTGCCAATGGTACAAAATACCAGGCTATCATGAATAAATAAGGTATTAATGCGTCTTCTTTATTCCTGAATATTTCTATTAAATTACATCATCAGGCTTTTATTTTAACCTATGCTTCAACGATTATCTATCCGAAATTATGCGCTGATTGAAGAGCTGGATATCACTTTTTCAAAAGGCATGACCACTATTACCGGTGAAACAGGAGCCGGAAAATCTATTTTGCTCGGTGCCCTTGCTTTGTTGATTGGAAACCGGGCCGATTCTTCTTCCTTATTGAAAAAAACTTCTAAATGTGTCGTGGAAGGAACTTTCAATATCGATAATTATCACCTCGAAGAATTCTTTAAAATTAATGACCTCGATTACGAAAAAGAAACTTTATTAAGACGAGAAATTAACCCGGAAGGAAAATCCAGAGCTTTTGTAAATGATACTCCGGTAAATCTTTCCGTGATGAAAGAATTGGGAAACCGACTCATAGAAATCCATTCCCAGCACGAAACGCTCACCTTAAATGATTCCGGTTTTCAGATGCTGGTTGCAGACAGCTACGCAGGAAATCAAAAACTTTTAGGCAAATACCTCATCAGTTATAAAAGCTATACTTCAGCAATTGAACAACTGAAACAACTTCGTGCTGAAGAAGAAAAAGCAAAAAAAGATTCCGATTATTATCAATTCCTGTTTAATGAGCTTGATGAAGCTGCACTGAAAAGCGGCGAACAACAAACGCTCGAACAGGATCTTGAAATTCTGAATAACAGCGAGGATATTAAGCTTGCTTTATCTAAAGCCGGAACTGTTATAAATGGTGACGAGGAGAATTTGTTGACTGCCCTGGCAACCGTTCAGCAAACCATACAATCAGTCACCAAAGTATTTCCAAAAGCAAATGAAATTCTGGAGCGTATTAAATCAACGCAAATAGAATTGAAAGATATCGGCAATGAATTGGAATCTTTAGAACAAGATGTAATAATTGATCCCAAGGCTGCTGAAATTATGGCCGACCGGCTGGATGTAATTTACAAGCTTCAGCAAAAACATAAAGTAAATACAGTTGATGAACTCATCGCCGTGCATGCGGGATTGAGTGAAAAGCTGATGAACATGACTTCATTGGAAGATCAGATTCGTGCACTCGAAAAGTCATCGGCAGAACTCAGGAATTCACTGAAATTGCTGGCTCAGGAATTACACGAAAAAAGAAAAGAAGCTATTCCGGAAATTGAAAAAAATGTAGCAGCATTGCTCCGTGACCTGGGAATGAAACATGCCGTTCTGAAAATTGAATTGAGCGCATTACCGGAAGACCAATTCCGGACCAATGGCAGCGATGCGATCAAATTCCTTTTCAGTGCCAACAAGGGTGTGGAATATCGCGAACTTAATAAGGTGGCTTCCGGAGGAGAGTTGTCCCGGGTTATGCTAGCCGTCAAATCTATTATTGCTAAGTTAAGCGGATTGCCTACTATTATATTCGACGAAATTGATACCGGTATTTCCGGAGAAGTAGCTCATAAAGTGGGTAATATTCTGGTCGATATGGCCCGCGAGCGACAAGTGGTTGCAATCACGCACCTTCCCCAAATGGCTGTGAAAGGTGAAGATCATTTCTTTGTCTACAAAACCACAGGTAAAGACCTGACAACCACTGCAATAAAGAAATTATCGAAGACAGAAAGGGTAGAGGAGATAGCCAAAATGCTGAGCGGTGAACATCCAACCAAAGCGGCACTCGCCAATGCCCGTGAATTACTGGGAGTTTGAGGCGAAAATAAAAAAACCTACATTTGAACCTTTATTAAAACAAAGATTATGGGAAATCAACTATTGAAAGGGAAAAGAGGGATTATTTTTGGTGCTCTTGACCCGAATTCCATTGCATGGAAAGTAGCAGTAAAGGCACATGAAGAAGGTGCAGTTTTTACCTTAACCAATGCTCCGGTCGCCATGCGAATGGGTGCCATCAATCAGCTGGCAGCTGAAACAGGTGCACAGGTAATTCCTGCTGATGCAACCATCAATGAGGATCTAGAAAATTTGTTCACCAAATCGGTTGAAATTTTAGGTGGTAAAATTGATTTCGTACTGCATTCTATCGGAATGTCACCGAATGTCAGAAAGAGTATTCCCTACACAGAAACTAATTACGATTTCTTTCATAAAACTCTCGATATTTCTGCTTTATCCCTGCACAGAACACTTCAGACTGCAATGCGTCTCGATGCCATCAATGAGTGGGGTAGCGTAGTGGCTCTTTCTTATATTGCTGCTCAACGGGTATTCCCTGATTACAACGACATGGCTGATGCAAAAGCATTGCTTGAATCGATTACCCGTTCGTTCGGATATCAGTATGGAAAAGCACGCAAGGTGAGAGTGAATACCATTTCACAATCACCGACAAGAACAACAGCCGGCAGTGGTGTAAAAGGGTTCGACGGATTCTTTAACTATGCCGATAAAATGTCGCCTTTGGGAAATGCTTCCGCAGAAAGCTGTGCTGATTACTGCGTGATTATGTTCTCGGACCACACCCGGATGGTAACCATGCAAAACCTTTTCCATGATGGTGGTTTCTCTTTCACAGGAGTAAGTGCCGAAGTGGTGGAGCGTTGCGCAGAATAACGACAGAAATAAAAAACAAGCATAAAAAAAGCCCCGCCATAAGCGGGGCTTGCTGATTTTATATCATGATGAATCAGTTTTCTTCTTTCTTCTTTTTGGACTTTGGTGGAACCACAGATTTTTGAACCACTGCCTTAAGAGTATTGTTTTCTTTATCGAAGCTCAGTTCAATCTGATCACCTTCGGTAAGTTCACCTTTGATAATCTCTTCTGCAAGGGCATCTTCAACATATTTCTGGATAGCTCTTTTCAGCGGACGGGCTCCGAAATTAGCATCAAAACCTTTGTCTGAAATGAAGTCTTTAGCTTCATCTGTAAGTTTAAGTTTATAGCCAAGCTCAGTTACGCGCTTATAAAGATGTTCGAGTTCGATATCAATAATTTTATGAATTTCTTCCTTACCAAGAGAGTTGAATACAATTACATCATCAATACGGTTCAGGAATTCAGGAGCGAATGCTTTCTTCAAGGAATTTTCGATTACTCCTCTTGCATGCTCATCGGCAACACTAGATTTGGCATTCGTTGAAAAACCAACTCCTGCACCAAAATCTTTCAGCTGACGTGAGCCAATATTAGAGGTCATAATGATGATGGCATTCTTGAAATCTACTTTGCGGCCGAGACTGTCAGTTAACTGACCATCATCGAGCACCTGAAGCAACAGATTGAATACATCCGGATGCGCTTTTTCAATTTCATCTAGTAAGATCACAGCGTATGGCTTGCGACGAACTTTTTCAGTCAGCTGACCACCTTCTTCATAACCTACATATCCGGGAGGCGCACCAATCAGTCTTGATACTGCAAACTTCTCCATGTATTCACTCATGTCGATGCGTATTAAAGCATCTTCAGAATCGAACAAATAATGTGCGAGTACTTTTGCCAATTCAGTCTTTCCAACCCCGGTAGGACCCAGGAATATGAACGAACCAATTGGTTTATTCGGATCTTTCAATCCCGCACGGTTACGTTGAATTGCTTTTACTACTTTTTTGATAGCCTCATCCTGACCAATTACTTTGCCTTGTAACTCTTGAGGCATTTTAATGAGACGTGCAGTTTCTGCCTGAGCAATACGATGTACAGGAACACCCGACATCATTGCAACTACGGCAGCAACATCTTCACCTGAAACAGTGTAACGTTGGTTTTTTGTCTCTTCTTCCCACTGTTTCTTGGCAGTTTCCAGTTCTTCGAGATGCTGCTTTTCAGTATCACGCAAACGGGCTGCTTCTTCATATTTCTGACTTCTTACTACCTTATTTTTCTCCACTTTAATATCCTGAATCTTGTTTTCAAGATCTACAATATTAGGTGGTACATGGATATTCGAGATATGCACGCGGCTTCCTGCTTCATCCAGGGCATCAATAGCCTTGTCGGGAAGGAAACGATCGGTGATATATCTGGCTGTAAGTGTAACACAGGCTTTAATTGCTTCTTCAGTATAGTTCACATGGTGATGTTCTTCATATCTTTCCTTGATGTTGTGCAGAATTTCAACAGTTTCATCCACGGAAGTAGGATCGACAAGTACTTTTTGGAAACGACGATCCAAAGCACCATCTTTTTCTATATACTGACGGTATTCATCGAGAGTAGTAGCACCAATACATTGTATTTCACCACGTGCTAATGCCGGCTTAAACATGTTGCTGGCATCTAGTGAGCCGCTGGCTCCACCGGCGCCAATAATGGTATGAATTTCATCGATAAAAAGAATCACATCAGGTGATTTTTCGAGTTCATTCATTACGGCTTTCATACGTTCTTCAAACTGACCGCGGTATTTAGTACCTGCAACCAATGAAGCAAGATCCAGCGTAACGATTCTTTTATTGAACAAAACTCTGGAAACCTTGCGCTGAACAATGCGAAGTGCCAAACCTTCAGCGATCGCAGACTTACCAACACCGGGCTCACCTATTAATATCGGATTGTTTTTCTTGCGGCGGGAAAGAATCTGAGAAACCCTTTCAATTTCTTTTTCACGGCCAACTATAGGATCTAATTTTCCTTCTTCAGCAGCTTTTGTCAGGTCCCTGCCAAAATTGTCGAGAACAGGGGTTTTAGATTTGGAATCACCCGATTTTTTACCGGTTCCCATTCCCGGAGTGTCGTCATCCTTAGCATACGGATCATCATCAGATGGATTCTGTGGTGCTTCGGAACGGAAATTTGACCTGAACAGATCGAGTTCTTCTCTCATGATATCGTAGTTTACGCCAAATTGATTTAAAATTTGAGTGGCAATATTGTCTTCATCTTTCAAAATAGCCAGTAACAGGTGTTCTGTGCCTATGATGTCGGACTTAAAAATCTTAGCCTCCAGATATGTTATCTTAAGTGCTTTTTCAGCTTGTTTGGTTAGCGGAATGTTACCAACATTGGCCGAATTACCGGTACTTCCTTTCACAGCACCTTCAACCGACTTTCTCAAATCGGCCAGATTGATGTTTAAGGACTTAAGGATTTTAATGGCCATGCCTTCACCTTCGCGGATTAATCCCAGCAGAAGGTGCTCAGTACCAATGTATTCATGACCAAGGCGAAGAGCTTCTTCACGACTGTAGGAAATGACATCCTTGACGCGGGGCGAGAATTTTGCTTCCATATAATTGATGTAATAAGTTTTGAAACGTTAAGTGAGGTCAAAAAGTTCAGTTAGAGCCAATTTTCCGCACCGGTTAGATTTGATTGTCTTCAACAAACATAGCCATTATAGTTAATAACATATTGACCGATTGTTGATATTATTCATGATTTTTCAACATAAAATATGCCAGATAATTGTTAATTTCGTGAACCTTAAAATGAACTAAAAAAACCAAACTTAAAAACACCTCAATCCCCTGTATTATCAATGGTTTGAGCCAAATTTCAGAAACCGGGAAAAGATACTGACATAATGTCGGTTGATTCCGGTAGTCGATTGTAAAATTAACCAAGAAAAAAATATTAACAAATTAGAAATGGCTGAAGGCGAAAAAGTAATTCGGATTAACATTGAAGATGAGATGAAATCAGCGTACATTGATTATTCAATGTCGGTGATTGTTTCCCGTGCATTACCTGATGTAAGAGATGGTATGAAACCTGTTCACCGCAGGGTGCTCTATGGAATGCTCGACCTGGGTGTTTTATCCAACAGGGCTTATAAAAAGTCAGCAAGAATTGTAGGGGAGGTGCTTGGTAAGTATCACCCACATGGCGACAGTTCAGTTTATGATACTATGGTAAGGATGGCTCAGGAATGGTCACTCCGGTATCCATTGGTAGATGGTCAGGGTAACTTTGGGTCGGTCGATGGTGACAGTCCAGCAGCAATGCGATATACAGAGGCCAGACTGAAGAAAATAGCAGAAGAAATGCTGGCTGATATTGAAAAGGAAACAGTCGATTTCAGACTGAACTTTGATGATACTTTGTACGAGCCTACAGTATTGCCGGCAAAAATCCCGAATCTGCTGGTAAATGGTGCTTCCGCAATTGCGGTAGGTATGGCCACCAATATGGCTCCGCATAACCTCACCGAGGTATTGGACGCGGTAATTGCCTATATCGACGACAGAGAAATTACTGTTGAAGATATGATGAAGTATGTAAAAGCTCCGGATTTTCCAACAGGCGGAATTATATACGGATACAATGGAGTGAAGGAAGCATTGATGACCGGCCGCGGCCGTGTGATGATGCGCGCTAAAGCTATTATTGAAACGATGGATAATGGCAGGGAGCGGATTATTGTAACCGAAATTCCTTACCAGACCAACAAAGCGGAAATGATTAAGAAAACCGCTGAGCTGATCAATGAAAAGAAACTTGAAGGTATTTCAGATATCCGCGATGAATCGGATCGTGATGGAATGCGGATTATCTATGAAATTAAACGCGATTCTCAGGCTAATGTAGTCCTGAATAATCTTTATAAATACACCGGCTTACAATCTTCTTTCAGTGTAAATAACATTGCACTGGTAGCAGGTCGCCCGATGATGCTGAATCTGAAAGATCTGATTCACCATTTCCTGGAGCACCGCCACGATGTATTGATTCGTAAGACCAGATTTGAACTTGCCGAAGCTGAGAAAAGAGCTCACATCCTGGAAGGGTTGCTGATTGCTTTGGATCATCTGGATGAAGTGATTGCCTTAATCAGAAAATCGATCACTCCTGATGAAGCAAAAACAGGCCTGATGGAGACTTTCCAGCTATCGGAAATTCAATCGAAGGCTATTCTCGAAATGAGATTGCAACGGTTAACCGGACTGGAAAGAGATAAGATCAGAGATGAATATGCTGAACTGATGAAAATGATTGATCATTATAAGGAAATACTTAATAATGAGACTCTTAGAATGAGTATTTTGAAAGATGAAATGATTGAAATGCGTGCCAAGTACGGTGATGAGCGTCGCACAGAAATCGTTTATGCTGCAGATGAAATTTCTATGGAAGATATCATTGCCGATGATGCCGTAGTAGTTACCATTTCGCATTTAGGTTACATCAAACGTACCCCGTTGACTGAATATCGCCTGCAATCGAGAGGTGGACGCGGTGCAAAAGGTACTGTAACCAGAGATGAGGATTTTGTGGAGCATTTGTTTGTCGCTACCAACCATAATTATATTCTTTTATTCACTGAAAAAGGTCGTTGCTTCTGGTTGCGTACCTATGAAATTCCTGAAGGAAACAAAACTTCCAAAGGACGTGCAATTCAGAACATAGTAAACATTCCTGCAGATGATAAGGTAAAGGCATTTATCAATGTACTCAACCTGACCAATGAGGAATATCTGAACAACAACTTCATCATTCTTTGTACTAAAGACGGAACAATTAAAAAGACTTCTCTGGAAGCCTATTCAAGAGTTCGTCAGAATGGTATCAATGCAGTAAATATCCGTGAAGGAGATCAATTGCTGGAGGCGCGTTTAACTGATGGAAGCTCGGAAATTCTGATGGCTTTACGTTCTGGAAGAGCCATCCGTTTCAATGAATCCACTGTTCGTCCAATGGGCCGAAATGCCACCGGTGTTCGCGGAGTAACTCTGGGTCACGAGAAGGATGAAGTAGTTGGTATGGTTTGTGTAAAAGACATCGCCCGTGAATCAATTCTGGTAGTTTCAGAAAATGGATATGGAAAACGTTCCGATATCGATGATTACCGCGTAACCAACCGTGGTGGTAAAGGGGTGAAAACACTGAATATTACAGATAAAACCGGTGATCTGATTGCCATCAAGACCGTAACTGAAAAAGATGAGCTGATGATCATTAATAAATCCGGTGTTATTATCAGAATGCGAGTTGGCGACCTGAGAGTTATGGGACGTGCAACGCAAGGTGTCCGGTTAATCAGAATCGATGATGGCGACCAGATTGCATCTGTTGCTCAAATTGATGAAGAGGTAGCTGAAATTGAAGAAGCAGCCGTGTTGCTAAATGAAGATGGAACCCCAATTGTGAATGCTGAAGATAATTCCATAATCAGTGAAGACACTACCGAAGCTAATGGTGAAAGCAAAGATCCGGAAGCCGATGTTACAGGAGAAAACACTGACCCGGAACCGGAAGCTTAATTTACTTAAAGTAAAACTTTAATATAAATCATAAATAACTAAAAATGAAAAAATTACTGGTATTATTTGCAGTATTAGTTTATGCTTCAAGTGGTGCTTTTGCACAGAAAGTTAAAGTCCAGACAGCATTTAACTATTACAAGTACGATGAACTCGACAAGGCCAGAACAGCCATTGATGAAGCCATTGCTAATGAATCAACCATGGGTATGGCAAAAACCTGGTATTACAGAGGTTTGATTTATCAGAAAATGCACAAGCATCCGAAGTTCGGAGACCTTGATCCACAGGCACTTGTAAAAGCTTACGAGTCGTATAAAAAGGCGTTGGAAATCGAACCAAAGTATGAGTTTCAGGAAGAAATTCAGCAGAACATGGGTGTGATTGGAAACGGTTTATTTGGTTCGGGCGTCGAGAACTTTAATGCTAAAAAGTATGATGTGGCATTAATTGATTTTGAGAATGTGCTGAGCATTACACCAGATGACACACTGGCGACTTTAAATGCGGCTTACAGTGCAGAGCGTTCCGGAAATAAAGAAAAGGCAAAAACCTATTATAACAAATTGATTACCATGCGTTATAAAGAGCCTAAGATCTATATTTTCCTGGGCAATCTGTATAAATCTGAAAGCGATAGTGCCAAAGCTTTATCTACCATTCAAGCCGGTAGAACAGCATTTCCGGCAGATAACAGTCTGGTGATCGAAGAACTTAACATGTATTTGTATAGTGGCAAAGACAAAGAAGCTCTCGAATCATTAAACCTGGCCATTCAGGGTGATCCTGCAAATGCAAACCTTCATTTTGCACAAGGCACTGTATATGACAAGGTTAACAAGAAAGATCTGGCTGCAACATCTTATAAAAAAGCAATTGAATTGAAGCCTGATTATTTTGACGCTTATTATAATCTGGGTGCCATGTATTTTAACGAAGCAGCTGAGATGGCTAATAAGGCTAATGATCTGAAATCTAATGCCGAATATGGCAAGGCAAAGGAGAAATTCGATGCCCGTTTTAAAGAAGCAATGCCGTTTCTGGAGAAGGCTCTGGAACTGAATCCAACTGATACCAATACCATGGTTTCATTGAAACAGTTGTATGCCAGAGTCAATGAAACAGCCAAATATGAAGCCATTAAAAACAAGCTGGAAGGCAAGTAATAAGGCACCGAATTAACCTTAAAAAGGAGACAAGAAATTGTCTCCTTTTTTTATGGATTTAAGTCGGCGATAGGTAGCTCATTCAAAACTTCAGAAAGACCACAAAAATGTCCCAATTCAAGCAATTCCGAAATTATAGGATTCTCAAACTGCTGTAAGTCAGGGGATAGACTTCTTAAAAGTCTATTTAACATAATATTAATTATAGGACATTTGCAGGGGTTTTGAAATAAGGAGCAGGCCTGCAAATGTCCCATAATATGCATTATGACTAAACACGAGTTTTGCCTAAATAAGCTGATTCAAATACAAGGTTTATCTGTTATCAATCGTACCTTAGCGTTTCCAAAAACCAAACCTATGAAACGCCTGCTGATTTTTGCTTGCCTGATATTACTGAGTGATTTTTCAATGGCTCAGATTGCCATCAAACCGGCGGCATCCACTGATGCCGGAATTCCTGATTGGGCCCGTTTAATGTATTCCAATAATCCCAACTTTTATGAGGTTGAAACTGCTTATTCAGCCTACTACCGAACCCATAAATTCGTTAAAACACGACATACTGCTTATTACAAGCACTGGCGCAAATATGTCCAGCCTTTTCTGGATGAATCCGGATTTGTTAACATTCCCGATGCCAATCAACGCGAATCACGCAAATTAGAGATGCAGTCACGCACCTCCAAAACAATGGCTACCGGTGGTCCCTGGTCATTTGCAGGCCCTGAAAAACATACCCGAATCAGGTTCAATACTACCGATCCGGTTGACCAGGTTTCATGGCATGCAAACGTTTATTGCATCGATCAAAGTATGAGCAATCCCGATGTGCTCTTCGCCGGTGGTGAAAATGGTGGTGTGTACAAATCGGTGAATAAAGGTTTGCTGTGGGAATTTAAATCACTCAACGAAGACATGACCACAGTCAGCGCTGTGGCAATCCATCCGGCCAACGAAAATGAAGTTTTGGTTTGTGCCGACGAAATTACTTACCGTTCCGTTGATGGCGGTGATACCTGGCTTCCGGTAACAACCTTAAACAACAAATACATCTGGCAATTTAAGCACCACCCCGACAACCCGACAGTTGTTTTTGCAGGTGCCGAAAATGGTCTGTACCGGTCAATTGATGGCGGTTTAACTTTCAACCTGATTGTTACCGGCGAATGTCAGTCCATTGCCGTAAAGCCCGGTGATGGCTCTGTAATGTATGCACTCATTCATGATGCTGTTTCCAAAATTGCATCGGTACATAAATCTATCGATTCAGGACTCACATATACCATCAAACCCAACGGTTGGTTTACGGTTCCTGTTGTGGATGCAGGAAAAATTACCAGCTATGGCGGATGTATTGCAATTACTGAAGCCGATCCCGATCGCGTTTATGTGTTGCTGGTTGGAGAAAGTCAGGCCACCGCACAATTGCAATTACATGGTCAGATTGGTGTTTATCGCAGTGATGATAGCGGTGAAAACTGGACACATCCACACGGACAAATTGGTGCGCCTTATAATGCCGCCACCCATCCAAATATGATGTCGTTTAATGGCGATAACAATACCTACAACCAGATTTATTACAACACCACACTGGCTGTTTCCCAGTTGGATGCTGACCGGATTTTAATTGGCGGATTGAGCATGTGGCGTAGCAATAACGGCGGTACCACCTACCAACCTGTTGGTGGATATGTAGGAAGTGTTGCCCGAATACACCCTGATAATCAGGAGTTTAAGATATACAAGACCTCCCCTACTACCGAAGAATTTTGGTTTGCCAATGATGGAGGCATTAACTACTCAACCGATTTTGTGGCTACTCATGAATCGAGATGTGTGGGTATTTATGGAAGCGCCTTTTGGGGATTCGATCAGGGATGGAATGATGATATCATGGTTGGAGGCCGCTACCATAATGGTAATGCCGGTCGCCGGGATGGATATCCTGCCGGAGAGTTTATTTCATTAGGTGGTGGTGAAGCTCCCACAGGTTATGTGAATTACAGCAATGAAAGAAAGACTTACTTCAGTGATATTGATGGAATCATTTTACCGGACACCATGAATGGAATAGCACAAAGTTTTCCGATGAATCTGGATCCTAATGAAAGTTACGTCGATAATGCCAGTTCACGGGTGATGTTTGACTGGGATTATTGGAATGTTGCTTATTCAGGCCGCGACAATAAAATATACAAATCAGAAAATGGCGGAAGTGCCTTTGGTGAGATGCATGCTTTCGGAACAAATATAAATGACAAAGTTTACTGGATTGAGCAAAGTCGTGCTAACACCGATGTGATGTTTGCGCAACAGGTGGTTGCTAACATTTCCAGGCTTTGGAAAAGTACCGACCGTGGCGCAACATGGACACTGACAACTCTTCCTCAAAATAAGCGTGATTTGAATTTTACACTCAGCTACAACGATCCGAATAAACTATGGATCAGTTTTCCAAAAGGTGCCAATGGAGCAAAAGTATATCAGAGCAATGATGGCGGAGCAAGCTGGACCAATATCACCACCCCAACCCTTGATGGACTTGAGATAGAAACCATGGTTCATCAGTATGGAACAGATGGTGGAGTTTATTTGGGAACCTATCACGGACCGGTATTTTACCGCAATGCTACCATGCCCGATTGGGATGAATTCGGAACCGGTTTGCCTTACATTTCTTATCCTTTAAGAATGGTGCCCTTTTACCGTGATAACAAATTACGTTTGGCGACCTGGCATTTAGGAATATGGGAAAACGAACTCTATGAACCATCTGCACTGGTAGCAGATTTTTCATCCAATTTCGAAGCATTTTATTGTCCCGGAGATACCTTGAAATTTGTTCCTCATTCGGTTGCATCTGCAAATGCAACTTATCAGTGGTCGTTTCCGGGAGGATCACCGGCGTCTTCCACTCAAATGTTTCCTGCCACGACTTATAGTGCTTCAGGAAGCTACGATATCACACTCATAGTAACAGATGGTGCCAATTCTGATACCATTACCAAAGCAGCATTCATAACCAACAGTACCTCCGGAACAGTTCCATTTGCAGAAGGATTTGAATCGGGCACCATTGCTGCTGACTGGAAACTCAAAGGGCAACCATCAAATCCATCTTACTGGAATGTAATAGGTGGTGTTGGTGGATATGGAACCAGTAACTACTCGCTGGAATACAACAATTATTATTATGACGCACAGGGAGCTCACGATGCTTTATGGACCGCTAAATATGATTTTACAAATATGTCTCAGGCAAAACTGTTTTTCGATGTTGCCTATGTTCCATACAGCAATACATATAGTGACACACTGGAGGTTTTGGTATCAACAGATTGTGGGGCTACGTTCACATCCTTATATCTGAAAGGCGGAAATCAGTTAGCCACGGGACCGGCAAATGCTTCGGCACCGTTTGTACCAACGGCATCACAATGGCGTACGGATACTGTTGATGTTTCAGGTTATGCGGGCTTTGATGAGGTTTTGTTCAGCTTCGAGAATATTGGACGCTACGGGCAGGTATTGTATGTGGATAATATCAACATCAGTGCGCAATTCACAGGAATTCAGGAAGCCGACAACAAAATTACCTATGCTTTGTATCCCAACCCGGCGAGTAGTTATTTCATAATTGCAGTCGGCTCAGGAACGATTCCTAAAGGAACACCAATATCCATCTACAGCACATCCGGAAAACTCATAAGTTCTTCCTTGGTTAATGCTACTACCGACAAAATCAGGATTTCCACCGGCTCTCTGCCGACCGGTTTTTACTTTGTAAAAATTGGGGAAGGCGTGATGAAGGTAGCAGTCAGGAAGGATTAGTTTCTGCTCAGAAGGAAAATTCGTTAGAATGATAGATTATAGATGATAGATGCTAAATTGAAATCTGCTCAGAAATCAATTAAGTGTTCTATCAAAATGTCAATATTCAATATTCGATTCTTGTTTCTCAATATTCAATAAAAACATCATGAGAACGGGAAAACACCAACGTTAGCAGGCTCTTGCTCGCATTCTTCCTCACCCCGACCCTCCTTGTAGGATTAAAGATTAAAAATTAAGGATTAAGAATTTTTTATTTCTTAGTAGGAAGAAGTTTATACTGCTCCTTTTGCACATCTATGCATTATTGTTCTGCTTCAGCATCCCCTTATTTCCAGTTCTCATTCTGCTTCTCATTCCGATTCTGTCTATTCCTCCGTGGATCATTTCGGGCTGGAGAGGGAGAGAATCAATTAAGGATTAAGGATTAAGAATTTAGGATTTTTTGTTTCCAACCGAATAATATGTCATTCTTCAATTTTCAATTCTTGTTAATCGCTATTCAATAAAATCATCTTGAGAACGATAAACTAGCAAATTTAGCAGTCACTAAAAAAATCATAAGTGAAAAACGAAATTACAATCAGCCTAAAGTGCCCAACCTTCAACTTTTAACTTACAACTTTCAACTCAAGTGCAGTGACATTTTTTGACTAGGGAACACACTTCATCAAATTACCAAACCACCAAATCAAGAGCAGTCACACCATTTTACTAAGGAATAAACAATCAGAACATAAGCACATCACTACATTATTCAATCAGCATCTTCTTCACCAACCGCTCCTGTTCCGTCTCCACCACCACTAGGTAAACCCCATCAGCCCTCCCTATCATAGACAAATCTCTTGTATAGTACCCATTCTGTATCCTAAGCGGTTCCGAATGAACAACTTTTCCCTGCATATCATACACCAACAACTTGCCGGTTTTGCCTTTTAAGTTGGAGGCATTAATAAATGCTTTTTCCCATGCTGTGTGGTAGAAAACATTTATAACAGCTTGCTGAATTTGTGGAGCCTCTCCAATTCCCACCAACGTATCGCAGGGACTACCTGCTAGTGCCGGTAAGTCGTAATCGGGATTGTTGGGGAGGCCCCAGTAAGTGCGTTTGCCGCCTAAATAAAAACTCCAGGGTTGGAAATTGCACGCAATACCTGCAGAATCTGGTGAGTTGATGACACTCAGATTCATGTTTTCTAACCAATACTGAGTTGAATCATAGTTAACATAATTGAACCCACCTCCTGTCCAAGCACAACTAAAATAAATTTTATTATTTGGAGCTCGCTTTAGTGCTCCACCAGTATTTGCTGGATTTTGAACTTGCCAAATCAATGTTTTCGATAATTGAATATTAGAAGACCATAAATCATACTGCCATAATCTGCTGATTTGAGTGGAAGTGCTTACATATAAATATTGTCCGCTTGGAGAGAATTCTGCCGACCAATAAAATGGATAAGGACCCACGGATAATTGTGGTTCAATTAAAATAGGATTGCTGACTTCACCGGTACATCGGTTGAAATCATACAACTCAATTAATCCACCCAAGTTGGTAAAGCACATTTTAGAGCCTTCAGCTGATACTGCAATTTGCCCTGCATTCGTCCCATTTAATGCCCCTATATTTTGTTGAGGAATAGCTGTAATGCCTGACGGTGTAACCAAATAAAGTAACCATGTATTGTTATTAGCTGGTTGACCAACAGGTGAAGGTCGAACCATAATCCACCAGTCACGACCGTTGCCATGTTTTATCGCAGTTACACAATCAACCATCAAACCGCCCAATAGAGGTACGTTTTTCTGCACCACTGATCCTAAGCCACCTTCAAGGCGAATGTCTATAACCGAGTACATCAGACCAAATGGCATAGTTACTCCAATTGAAAATAGGAAATAGGATGAATCAACTGAAATTTGTGGAATAATTGC
>CAUJFJ010000302.1 GCA_963169675.1 Bacteroidota bacterium | reverse complement strand
CGGATATAAGTGGAATTATGTCATTAATGTTTTAGAAAAATAATTATGGACCACTCTCATCATAATTCCCAGACAAATCTTGTTCATGAAAATCATGAAGCTTCAAACCATGATAAACATGCCGGGCATAATGTTGCAGATTTTTGGAAACGCTTTATTATTTGTACTATAGTTTCAATTCCTGTTCTTGCATTGTCGCATATGGTACAGCAATGGATTGGATTCACCATTAGTTTTCCCGGAGATAAATACCTTTTAGCGATTCTATCAACTTTTATTTTCCTTTATGGAGGATATCCATTTTTAAAAGGTTTATATGATGAAGTAAGAGATAAGGCTATTGGAATGATGACCTTAATTGGAGTCGCCATAACTGTAGCTTGGGCATATAGTGTCGGTATCACCTTTGGATTGCAGGGTATGGATTTCTATTGGGAAATGGCAACCCTGATTGATATCATGTTGATAGGTCACTATTTTGAAATGAAATCTGTAATGGGCGCATCCCGTTCACTTGAATTATTGGTAAAAATGATGCCTGCTACTGCACATCACATGGTAGATGGGCACATACATGATATGCCTGTAAGTCATTTAAAAATAGGAGATGTGATTTTAGTAAAACCAGGTGAAAAGGTACCTGTTGATGGAACTGTAATTGACGGTGAAAGTTATGTTGATGAGAGCATGCTTACCGGTGAAAGTAAACCCGTAAAAAAGCAAAATGAGAGTAAAGTAATTGGCGGAGCTATCAATAGCAACGGGTCACTGACTATTAAAGTGGTCAGCACCGGAAAAGACAGCTATCTTAATAAAGTTGTTAAGCTTGTTGAAGACGCTCAGAAGGTAAAATCTAAAACTCAGAATTTCGCTGACAGGGCAGCAAAAGTGTTGACATTTGTTGCTTTAGGTGGAGGTTTTCTAACTCTAATCGTATGGCTACTATTAGGCTTTCCTTTTGTGTTTGCATTAGAAAGAATGGTTACAGTTATGGTAATTTCCTGTCCGCATGCATTGGGTCTTGCAGTCCCATTGGTAGTTGCTATTTCCACATCAATTTCTGCTCAAAAAGGACTGCTGATTAGAAACAGAACCGCATTTGAAAATGCACGGTTGATAACCACAATTATTTTTGATAAAACCGGTACACTTACTAAAGGTACGCATCAATTGCAGGAGATTAAAGTGATTGACTCGAACTTTGATGCTAATGAATTACTCCGGCTTGCTTCCGGTATTGAACAGCACTCAGAACATTACATCGCTGCAGGAGTATTAAGAAAAGCAAATGAACTAAAAATTAAAATTCCAAAGTCTGAAAAGTTTAATTATATGCCTGGAAAAGGATTGGAAGGAATTGTAGAAGGAAAAGAAATAAAGGTAGTAGGGCCAAATTATTTAAAAGAACAGAACATCAAAATCCCGGAATCAAATGAAAATTTTGAAGGCACTGTTGTTTTTGTTATGGTAAATAATGAAATCAAAGGTTATTTTACATTTTTTGACCAGATTAGAGAAAATTCCTTTGAAGCCATTGCATTGCTTAAAAAATCTGACATCAAGAATTTACTACTTACAGGTGATAATGAAAGCGTAGCCAAAAAAGTAAGTGAGGAACTTAAAATGGATGGATTTATTGCCAATGTTTTGCCTCATGAAAAATTGGAGAAAGTTAAGGAACTTCAACAAAAAGGTGAATTTGTTGCAATGACCGGAGATGGTGTTAATGATGCTCCTGCACTCGCCCAATCAGATGTGGGTATCGCAGTGGGTTCAGGAACAGATGTGGCCGCGGAGACAGCAGATATTATCCTGGTTAATTCCAATCCAATGGATATTGCCAACCTGATTTTATTTGGGAAAGCTACTTACAATAAAATGATTCAAAATTTATGGTGGGCAGCAGGATATAATATCATTGCAATTCCGCTGGCTGCTGGAGTGCTTTATAAATGGAGTATAATGTTGAGCCCTGCATTGGGCGCTGTGCTTATGAGTGTAAGTACGATAGTTGTTGCTATAAATGCACAAATGCTTAAATCAAAGTTAGCATGATTGAAAAAATAATTTCATGGTCCACCCATAACCGATTCTTTGTATGGATTGGAATTGTGATGATTGTGATAGGCGGAGTTTGGTCGGTTATGACCACGCCTGTTGATGCTATTCCGGACCTTTCCGAAAACCAGGTCATAGTCTATACCGAATGGATGGGTCGAAATCCTCAAATTATGGAGGACCAAATAACTTATCCTTTAGTTTCAAATTTGCAAGGAATTCCAAATGTTAAATCAATCAGGGCTGCGTCCATGTTTGGAATGAGTTTCATATTTGTCATTTTTGATGAAGATGCAGAAATCTACTGGGCGAGAACACGAGTTTTAGAACGGCTCAATTTCGCGCAGCAGGCATTGCCCCCTGGAGTAACACCCTCTTTAGGTCCTGATGGAACCGGTGTTGGTCATGTTTTTTGGTATACGCTTCAGGGCGATGGATATGATTTAGGTGAACTAAGAGCTGTGCAGGACTGGTATGTGAAATTCGCTTTGCAAAATGTAGATGGTGTCAGCGAGGTTGCATCTTTTGGAGGATTTCAGAAGCAATACCAGGTAAGTATAAATCCTCACAAGCTTGTTTACTTCAATGTTTCAGCCATGGATGTTTCCAATGCTTTGAAAGCAAACAACCGTGATGTAGGTGGCAGTATATATGAAATGAATCGTATGGGATATATGATACGGGGATTAGGTTATATAAAGGATATAAAAGATATTGAAGAAATTGCTGTAGGAGCATACAAGTCAATACCGGTGAGATTAAAAGATGTGGCAGAAGTGCAAATGAGCAGTGATATTCGTTTAGGAATTGTTGAGGAAAATGGCGAAGGAGAAGTGGTAGGTGGTGTTGTTGTTGCCCGTTATGGAGAAAATGCAAAAGAAGTTATTGATAATGTTAAGGAAAGATTAAGTGAGGTTGAAAAAGGGTTGCCGCCTGGAGTTAAAATAAAAATTGCATACGACCGTAGTAATTTGATTGAAGCTGCTATCACTACATTAAAAGAAGCTTTAATAGAAGAAATCATTATAGTTTCATTGATAGTATTGCTATTTATGTTTCATGTAAGAAGTGCCTTAGTTGCAATTGTCACTATTCCGTTATCAGTATTGATTGGATTTATGCTTATCAAGTTTTTTGGCATTTCACTGAACATTATGTCGCTGGGGGGTGTAGCCCTGGCCATTGGAGATTTAGTTGATGCAGGGATAGTAATGACCGAGAATGCCTATAAGAAGTTGGTGAATGCTGTATTAAAAACTGATGAATGATGGACAAGCAGCGAACAGGAAACACCAATGAAATTAGTGATGAAGAACGAATAAAAATAATTGAACGTTCATCACGTGTTGTTGGTCGTGCCGTATTTTTTTCAATCCTCGTTACTTTGATATCTTTTGCTCCAATTCTTTTTCTTGAAGGTCAGGAAAAAAAATTGTTTTCACCATTGGTTTGGACCAAGACCTTTACAATGATTGGTTCTGTAATTGTAGCATTATTTATAGTTCCAATGCTGCTGCGGTCATTGATGAAAGGGAAGTTAATACCCGAAAGCCGGAATCCGGTAGCCAATTTTTTTATTAAAATATATACCCCGGTTTTAAAACTTTGCCAGCGTTGGAAAAAAACAGTGATTGCAATTGCATTGCTTATTGTTTTAGGAAGTATTCCTTTTGTTATACAATTGGGTTCTGAGTTTATGCCACCGTTAGATGAAGGCTCTCTTTTGTTTATGCCTGTTACATTGCCGGATGTTTCAAATAATGAGGTTAAGCGAATTTTACAGGTTCAGGATAAAATAATCAAGAGTATTCCGGAGGTGGAAAGTGTGCTTGGTAAAGCAGGAAGAGCTTATACAGCAACCGATAATGCGCCAATGAGCATGATTGAAAGTATCATTCTGCTGAAGCCAAAGTCACAATGGCGTGACGATATGACTACTGAAAAATTGATATCCGAACTCAATGAAAAAGTGCAAATTCCGGGAGTTACAAATGGTTGGACGCAACCTATAATTAATCGCATCAATATGCTTTCGACCGGGGTTAGAACTGATATTGGAATTAAAGTTTACGGGCAAAGGCTGGATACCATTTACAATATCTCACGTCAAATTGAGAAATCCTTGCAGGGAATAGAAGGACTCACAGATTTATATACAGAACAATTGACTGGTGGCAAATACCTCGACATTAAAATCAAACGAGAAGAAATTGCACGATATAATTTATCAATCGAAGAAATTAATATGGTAATTGAGATGGCACTGGGTGGTATGCCATTGACCAATACTGTTGAAGGGCGGCAACGATTCAATGTTTCTATGCGTATGGCGCAAGATTTCAGAAGGGATTTGGATGAAATAAAGCGTACACCAATTCAAACAGGTGATTATGGAGTTATACCTTTATCATCAGTAGCTGAATTGGAAATTTCAGAAGGACCACCAATGATAAGTTCTGAGAATGCAATGTTAAGAGGTACTGTATTATTTAATGTACGGGGTAGAGACATGGGAAGTGTTGTTAAGGAAGCTAAAAATAAAATTGATGTGGAATTTAAAAATTTGCCCAAAGGATATTTCATAACCTGGAGTGGACAGTATGAAAACAAAGTCCGTGCTGAAAAACGTTTGAAAATTATTATCCCTATTACTCTTCTAATAATTGCATTTGTTTTGTATTTCACTTTCCACTCCGCTAAAGAAATGCTTATTGTACTTTCCAGCATTCCATTTGCCCTGATTGGAGGGGTATATTCCATGTATTTTTTTGACGTGAATTTTTCAGTTGCTGTTGCTGTTGGTTTCATAGCCTTGTTTGGCATTGCGGTTGAAACAGGTGTATTGATGATTGTATACATGAATGAGGCAATTAGGGACTCAGTTGAACGCAAGAAAAGCTCAGAACTTTCTAACGAGGAAATTCAATCAGCAGTATTTTCCGGAGCCGTGATGCGCGTTCGTCCTAAACTGATGACCGTAATGGCAGATATGATTGGTTTGTTACCAATTCTATTAGCTACCGGCGTTGGTAGTGACGTTATGAAACCTATCACTATTCCTTTTGTATTTGGACTAATTACATCAACATTATTTGTATTGATTGTTTTGCCTATTGTTTATCAGATGGTGAAAGAAAGAGAAATTAGGAAGCACGGGAAAGTTGATTTCCTCGAATTAAAAGATTAAGCCATGAAAAAATTCATATTTGTATCATTAATTTTTATTGTAAACCAGGTAAATGTATCCGCTCAAGACTCAGCGTTACTTAATCTGGATGCAATTCTGAAACAAATGGAATTGAATTACCCTTCAATTTTAACTTACCAGCAAAATGCTCAATCTTGGCAGGCAAAAGCAGAAGGCTCCAAAGCCTGGATGCCTCCAACTTTTTCTTCCGGAGTAATGCAGTTTCCTTATGACTTTTCAATGATTAATGAAAAGGACGACCCCATGAACCAGGCAGGAGTTGTTTTTTCATTTGAGCAAATGATACCCAATAGCAGTAAACTGAATGCAAATAAACAGTATTACAATTCACTTGCGGAGGTGGAGAACAGTAGAAGCCAGTGGACCATTAATGCATTGAACAAGGAAGCGAAGACATTATATTATTTCAGATATATTAATGAGAAAAAGCAAGGGGTCATTTCTGAAAGTGAAGAAATACTTGAATTGCTTATAAGCACAGCAGAAGTAAGATTTAGCAATAATCAATCTCAACTGCAAACAATATACAAGGCAAAAGCCCGGCTGGCTGAACTTAAAAATATGAATATCATGTTGGCTGGTAACATTTCAGAAAGTAGCATTGGATTGAATATACTAATGGTTAGAAACGTCAATACAAAATTTATTATTGATACACTTATTCAACCACATAAATACACCCTATCCGACTATGACAGCAATCTTATTTCAAATCGGAGTGATATCGATGCAATGTCGAAATCTATTCAATCTATGAAATTGGAAGAGCAGGTAATGAGAATTGGAATAAGACCGGATTTTGGAATCAGGGCAGAGCATGCCGAGATGTTTGGAATGCCTAATCAATGGTCACTCATGGGTATGATTACATTACCCATAGTACCATGGTCCTCAAAAATGTATTCCTCAGAAGTCAAATCTATTGGATTTAAAGTTCAATCGATGGAATTTGAAAAGCAACAAATGCAATTGATGGCTCAAAAAATGATTGCCGAAAAATTGTCAATGCTCAATTATGGTTATAAGCAATATGAAAATTATGTTAATGAGATAATTCCTGCTTTTGATAATAATTTGCAGGCTAACTTAAGGGCATACAATCAAAACACAGGAGATTTGTTTGAACTTTTGGATGCCTGGGAAATGTTGCTGATGAAGCAAATTGAAATGTATGACCAGCTGTTTAATATTTTAAAATTGGAGGCAGAATATGAGTATGAAATACAACTTAAGTAGGCTTTTAACTTTCTTAGTGTTGATATTTTCAGCTTGTAACAATACTGAAAATAATAAACATGATTTGATGAATCATGGCCAATCAGATTCACTATACACTTGTCCCATGCATCCTGAAGTGCAGCAGCAGGGTCCTGGAATTTGCCCAAAATGTAATATGAAATTGGAGAAAATAATGCAATTTGAAGCAGTGACACAACTTGTTTCACCGAATAAACAGGTATTGTCACGGCAGGCAACTGTGAAATTAAACATAGCGGATTCCGGAAGTTCAATTCAAGCTCAGGGGTACATTGATTATGACAAAACGCGGAACCATAGTTATTCAGCGAGATTTGGTGGCAGAATTGAAAAACTTTTTGTCAGGTATAATTTTCAATTCGTACAAAAGGGAGATAAAATAATGGAAATTTATAGTCCGGAGCTCAATACCATACAGGAAGACCACCTGTTTCTTTTGAAATCCGGGAAAGATTCCACCCTGTTGGATGAATCACGTCGAAAATTGAAATTGTTAGGTATTACGGAAAATCAAATTGTAGCTTTAGAACGAGAAAGATTGGTCAATCAATCTTTTGAAGTTTATAGTCCGAATGATGGTTTTATAATCTTTAATCCTCTTACAGAAGCGACCACTGGCGTTGTGAGTTCACAAAATTCTCAAATGGGTAGTATGAATTTAAATGCTGATAATAGGTCAAATAAATCATATGATAATTCTAACGGTCAGATTCGTGAGGGGCAGTACATAAACAAAGGCGAAACACTTTTTAATTTAAATGACCTTAAAAAGGTATGGGGTATTTTGTCGGTTGCCGGTGAAATGCAATCAGAATTTGATGTACATGATAAAGTATTATTAAAATCAGAATCGACTTCACAACCAATAGTTGGTAAAATATTGTTAGTTGAAAAAACATTTGAAGATATGAATCAAAATTTTTTTAGAGTGAGAGTTGAAATGTCTAACTTAAATAGTGAATTGAAGATAAATTCAGTTATTACCGCTGAAATTTTTATTTCAAGTAAAATGGGGTTTCAGATTCCCGCTTCCGCTGTGTATAGAACAGGTCTAAATTCATTTGTTTGGGTGAAAACTGATACATCACAGCAAGGGACAGGTGTATTTCAATTGAGAAAAGTGGTTTCAGGGCCTGTATCGAATGGAATGATAACTATTATAAGTGGCTTAGCTATTAATGAGGAAGTGGCTAAGCATGCGGGTTATATGACTGACAGTGAAACATTCTTATATGACTTTTAAGCTAATGCAGTTGTTGCGTCCATGTATTATTGTGTTCTTAATTTTGATTTGCAGTTGTAAACAAAATACTGAGAATCATTTAGAGCATGATAGTACCAGCTATTATACATGCCCTATGCATCCAAGTGTTGTCAGTCAATCTCCTGGAGTTTGCCCAGTTTGTAATATGTCGTTAATAAAAGTCGATAAAGTTGCAGCAAATCATTCTGGCTACAATAAAAATATCATCACTCTTGATTCTCGCCAACAACAACTTGCCGGAATTATTACCGATACAGTGAAATTGAATATAATCAATCCAGGCACTGATATACTTGGAAAAGTATCCCTTGATGAAACTCTTGTCACGAGTATTAATAGTCGCGTCAGCGGTCGGATTGATAATTTACTTATAAGAGCATCAGGAGAATTTATTCAAAAAGGAAGTCCATTGTATGAAATTTACAGTGAAGAATTATTAGCCGATGAAAAAGAATTTATTTTGTTAACGGAAAAAGTTCAATTGAATCCAAACCCCAATTTATTTTTAGATGGATTATTAACAGCGTCAAGAAATAAACTTATACTGTGGGGACTTACTTCAGGCCAAATATCAGAATTAACCAGAACAAAATCAGTTTCACCTCAAATGACCTTCTATTCACCAGTGGAGGGTTACGTCACTGACGTATTGATAACTGAAGGCATGTATGTAAAGGAAGGTTCTCCAATTATAAAAATAGCATCACTGAGTCATGTGTGGGTGGAAGCTCAAATTTATTCAAATGAGAGCGTCAATGGTAAAATATTTAAAATAGTTACTTCAACTACATCTGATGAGTCATTCGAAGGTCGGCTTGTATACAGCAATCCGGTTTTGGAAGCAGGCCGGAAATATCAATTATTACGAATAAAAGTGGAAAATATAAAAGGAATATTAATTCCCGGAATGATGGTGTATGTAACCACGCTTCAGCAAAGCCAACCTTTATTATCGGTTCCTAAATCGGCAGTTCTATTGGAAAAAATGAAAACTGTCTGGGTAAAAGTGGATGAAACCACGTTTGAACAGCGTATGGTGGAAACAGGTAATTCTAATGAAAATTTTATTGAAATCCTATCGGGGATTAAGGAGAATGAAATAGTCGTAAGTTCAGGAGCATATCTTATAAACAGTGAATTTATTCTTAAAAGTGGCGCTGGTCAAAGACATAAGCACTAAAAATATATTAAAGTCGGTTTTCATAAATGCCGAACTACTACGTTACGGTGTAGGGGAAGGGAGTGATGGTATCCTGGGCCGCGTTATGGTATATGGAAATGTTTAATGAATTTGTAACTCTACTACCTACACTTAAATTCTTTACAATCTTCACGTCAAAACCACAATGATGCCAAATTTCAAATTGTCATTTTAAGGCGATTTAAGGCATGATATACTAATAATGGCACATAGCTACTACCAACAACAGAAAGTCGCTTAAAATCAAAATTCACACGGGAAGTTCTCGGCAAATTTTTGTGGTATTTATCCCAGCTGTACAGAAAAGAGTTATTATTCGAAAAAATTGCCGTTTTTGGAAGTTAAAGAGATTGCGGTCATAACTTGGGAATGAAAGCTAAAACCCCTACTTTAGCTCCTCCTGAGAATACCCTATTCAGCATGAAGTTTACTCAATTTCTTATGACTTTCTTAATTGGATTGTTGCTTATAGCCTGCAATCACAATACCGACATGCCGGTACCAGATACAGGATATCCTACTGATATTGAAACTCTTGTAATCACACGATGTGCAACCTCAGGGTGTCATGATAATATTAGTAATGGTGCTGCTGCGGGACTTAACTTAGAAACCTGGAATGATTTATTTTCCGGAAGTCGTGGCGGGGCGGTGGTTATTCCATATAGACCAGATTTCAGCACGTTTTGCTATTATACAAATACGGACACATTACTTGGCCTTGCTCTGGAGCCAACTATGCCTTATAATGATATGCCTCTTTCAGTTTCGGAATATCTGCTTATCAAAAACTGGATTCAGAGCGGAGCCCCAAACAATAAAGGATTTGTAAAATTTTCTGATTATCAGAACAAATCTAAGTTATATATTAGCAATCGAGGATGTGATGTTGTTACTGTATTAGACCCGGAATCAGGTTTAGCCATGAGATATATTGATGTAGGTAATAGTCCATCAATTGAAGGACCATGTATGATTAAGGTATCCCCTGATAAATTATATTGGTATGTATTATTTAGCCAAGGAAACATTCTCCAAAAGTTTCGTACATCTGACAATGCAAAGGTTGGAGAAATAACAATAGGCTCCGGTTTTTGGTCGGCAATAGAAATATCAACTGATTCAAAAAAAGCATTTATTTCAGATGCAGATATTAATGGCCGGATTATTTATGCTGACCTGGAGAATATGCAGGTAATTACAACTTATCAATCAGGACTAAGATATCCATATGGTTTGTGCATTAACAATACGAATAATATTTTGTATGCTACTTCGAAAGAAGGAAATTATATTTATAAAATAGATTTAACAAATTTACTAAGTCCAATAATCCAGGAAATATCATTGGAAATGGGAAATCCTGTAAGCACAGTTCAAACGCTTAATCCTTATAATATTTGTTTAAGCCCGGATGGAACACGTTATTTTGTTACGTGTAATAAATCTGCTGAATTGAGAATTGTGCAAACATCAAATGACAGTTTACTTGATATTCATGCCACAGGTAGTAATCCTGCCGAAATTATTTTCTCACATGATTATCCATACCTTTTTGTTAGCTGCATGGGTGTGCCAGGAACCATCAAATTTAGTGTTGTGAATGTATTTAATCTTAATTCAAATACTTTTTTACCTGAAATATATGCTGGTCATGATTCAAAAGGAATTATGATTGATGATGTATCTAATAAGTTATACGTAGCTAACAGAAATGTTTCATCGGGCGGCCCTGCAGCACATCATGAACCTGTTTGCGAGGGTAAAAATGGATACATAACTGCAATCGACTTGAATACCTTACAACTAATCCCAGGGTATAAGGCCGAATTGTCTGTTGACCCATATCACATAAGCAAATAAATTTTAAATTATTAAATATCATATACCCATCATGAAAAAATCTGTATTAGTAATTCTTGTATTATGTTGTATTGGTTCACTGGTTAATGCACAAAGCAATTTCCTTGATAATTATATTGGCAGTACTGTTACTCCTACAGTAATCGCATCCGGAACCAATCAAGTAAACCAACCGCAGGACCTGGATTTCAAACCAAATTCAAATGAACTTTGGATTGCAAATTATGGTACTTCGAGCGGTGGTTCTACTGTTATAATTTATAATGCAGGTTTACCAAATCAATTCAGCCAATATCGTAAAGATTCACATAGCGCACATTTTATGCGATATCCAAGTGCAATAGCATATGGTGATGATGGATTTTGGGCATGTGTGTCTGAAATCCAAAGCACCAACGGTGGCACATCAACATTTATGGGGCCGGGATTATGGACCGGCGACACTGCTATTTTTGCCCGTGTTTTTCAGAACAACTGGTTAAATGGGTTCCCATTAGGAAGCCATTATGATATGCTCCATCAGAGCCCATTTGCAATGGGAATAGCACACGATTCTGCAATGACCTATTGGGTTAATGACGGTCATAATGGAAATATCTGTTTGTATGATTATGTTCAACATCATGGTCCGGGATATGACAATCACTCTGCAGGAAAAATCTGGAGATATACTGATGTCACCGTAACAAGAGTACCAAACATTCCCAGTCACATGATATTAGATAAATTAAACAACTGGTTATATTTTATAGATGGTGGACCGAAGAAGATTAAAAGAATGAATGTAAACAGTGGTACGATTACAACTAATCTTACAACCCCCACTACTGGTCAGGAGCCACTTGCATCCTATAAAAAGGTTGAAGGGGCTATAGTTGAAGAACTGGATACATTAACAACTCAACCTTGCGGTATTGATTACTATAATGACCGACTCATAGTTTCAGATTATACAACAGGTGATATTTATTTATATAATACTTCAGGCGCATTTTCTCTATTGGGGACAATTGCAACTGGGCTTCCTGGTATGATGGGAATTAAGATTGGACCTGACGGACATATTTGGTGTGTTAACAAAACGGGTAATACTGTATACCGTCTTGATATTGCTAATCCGAATACTGATATTTCATTAATTGAAATTACTTCACCGATAGTTCAGAATTTTAAATCAAATTTTTATTCTACTTCATTTGATGTATGTGAAGGAAACATTCCACCTGCTGCAACAATAATGAATACAGGAAATAATACAATTACTAACGTTGATTTTGAAATAACAATTGATGGACTAAATCCTGTAACATTCAACTGGACAGGCTCAGTTGCTTCCGGAAGTACTGCATCAGTTTCATTTCCTGTCATGGCAATTTCCAACGGTAGTCATTTGCTGACTATAACAGCAGTAAATATTAACGGAAGTCCTGATGAAATAGAATTAAACAATACTATCGAAGGTTCTTTCCGCGCAATTGACCCTCCTGTTACATTTCCTTATACTCAGGATTTTGCAGCAACAGTTTTTCCACCTACAGGATGGAATTATGTAGGTTATAACCCAAATAATAAAATGAGTCGGGTAACTACAGATGGATTTGGCCTGAGCACCGGTAGCATGAAAATGGATAATTATTCAGGGGCAGTTGATATAACTGGCCAGATAGATTATTTCATGTCTCCAATAATTGATATGACTACTGCTACAGCAAATTCGTGGTTACGATTTAATGTGGCATATGCAAAATACAATGCAGCCAGCAATGATGCATTACAGGTTCTTGTTTCAACAGATTGTGGCAGTACATGGAACTCAATTTATAATAAATCAGGTACTCTATTATCTACAGCCCCTGTTTCTTCTTCTGCATGGACACCAACGGCCGCACAATGGAGAACTGATTCAGTAACCTTAGCAAGTTACTCTGGTCAATCAGAAGTAATGCTCGCATTTACATCAATATCAAATTTTGGAAACAATGTTTATGTAGATGATATTTTTGTTGGAGATATCACAACCGGCATTAATGATATGGAAATTGATGCAGTTATAAATATTTCTCCTAATCCATTTTCATCAACACTTTATATTTCAATAAATGATATTTTGTCAGAAAAGGTAACAGGAAATATTTTTGCTGCAGATGGTAAACTTGTTAAATCGTTTCCAATCATCAATACGCATGCAGAAGTAGATTTATCCGAACTCAGTAATGGTCTTTACGCGGTTCAGTTAATAATTGGAACCAATGTGATTGTTAAGAATATTGTTAAGCATTAACGCTTTAATTGGAACCAGGTCCATTTTTCACTAAAAGGTATAGTTTGATAAGAATATAATGGGCCAATTACTTAAAAAGCTGTCTTACAATATAATACGTAATAATTCTGATATAACCAGAACAATATTGTATCTTCGCGTTTAAGACATTTATACAATTATGTTAATCCTGTCGGTTGAGGAACATGTTTAAAAATAGGTCACTATTCTCATTTGTTTTTGCACTTTACATGTTAAGCATGGTATTTATACCGTGTGCCGATGCATGCAACGTAAATGACCACGTCGAGAAAATAACCTTTGAACACGCCCAGGAACATCATGAAGAGCATGCCGATTTGTGCTCACCTTTCTGCTCATGCGCCTGCTGTTCATCACAAATAACTTTTTCCTCTTTTAAGTCAATCGAAGTGCTTAACATTTCACTTGTAAGAAAATTTGTTGTTACCAATCAGCCTTTTCATCACGCCATTTACTTTTCTATTTGGCAGCCGCCAAAACTTGCTTAATAGATTTCATCGCATCCTTTTTTAAGGACTGATTAATTTCTATGGCTATGCTATGCATTGGCCTGTTTTCTAATTAAATCTATTTAAGAACTAATTTAATGTTAGACAAAATAATTGCGTTCAGTATAAAAAACAAATTTATTGTTGGGTTGATGACTTTTGCACTCATTGTATGGGGCGCGTGGAGTGCAACCAAACTGCCTATTGATGCACTTCCTGATATAACAAACAATCAGGTGCAGATAATTACCCTTTGCCCTACCCTGGCTGGCCAAGAGGTGGAGCAATTGGTTACCTACCCCATTGAACAAAGTATAGCCAACCTGCCCGACTTGGTAGAGTTACGAAGCATTTCACGTTTCGGGCTATCCGTTGTAACAGTTGTATTTGAAGACAAGGTCGACATCTATTTTGCCCGGCAGCTTGTAAATGAAAAACTGAAAGAAGCAGAAGAAAAGATTCCCAGGGGAATTGGTACACCTGAATTGGCTCCCGTAAGTACTGGTTTAGGAGAAGTTTACCAGTACATTATACATCCGAAGAAGGGCAGTGAAAGCAAGTATACTTCTATGGACCTTCGAACCATGCAGGACTGGATTGTTGCCCGGCAGCTTTATGGAACTCCGGGAATTGCGGAGGTGAACAGTTTTGGCGGCCAGCTAAAACAGTATGAAGTTGCAGTTAACCCCGATAGGCTTGTGGCAATGGGAATTTCTATTCCGGAAATATTCACAGCACTTGAAAGGAATAATGAAAATACAGGAGGTGCTTATATTGATAAAAAGCCCAATGCGTATTTTATCAGAGGAGTTGGTTTGATTGGGTCATTTGAAGATATCAAAAGAATTTCTGTTAAAAATAATCCAAATGGCATTCCTATTCTTATTGGTGATGTGGCTGAAGTTCGGTTTGGAAGTGCAGTCAGATATGGAGCCCTGACTTATAATGGACAGGTTGATGCCGTTGGTGGTGTAGTAATGATGCTCAAAGGGTCAAACAGTGCTGATGTGGTAAATCGTGTCAAGGAAAAGATGAATACGATTAAAGCCTCGTTACCCAATGATGTTGTAATCGAACCATATCTTGATAGAACAGACCTTGTTAATCGCGCTATATCCACAGTTGAAAAGAATCTTTTGGAAGGTGCTTTAATTGTAATTTTTGTACTGGTTTTGTTTCTGGGTAATCTTCGTGCCGGATTGATAGTTGCATCAGCGATTCCTCTTTCTATGCTTTTTGCATTGGGAATGATGAATCTGTTTGGTGTGAGTGCGAATCTCATGAGTTTAGGTGCAATTGATTTTGGATTGATTGTGGACGGAGCCGTAATTATTGTGGAGAGCATATTTCACCGAATAACAACAAGTCGCTTGAAGGATGGCAGAGCGGAACTTACAACTGAAGAAATGAATGGAACAGTTTTGGAAAGTGCTAAAAGAATGATGAAATCCGCTGCCTTTGGACAAATGATAATTCTGATTGTTTATTTACCAATATTATCACTTGTGGGAATTGAAGGCAAGATGTTTGGTCCTATGGCACAAACAGTATCGTTTGCTATTCTTGGTGCATTTATTCTATCACTTACCTATATCCCAATGGTGTCAGCTCTTTTCCTAAGCCGGAAAGTGACACACAAAATCAATATTTCAGATAAAATGATGCTGAAAATCCAGGCTGTCTATTTGCCATTATTGCAGAAAGCTATCAATGCCAGAAAGCTGGTCATTGGAACAACAGCGGTAGTTTTTATTATAACAGTTGTGCTATTTGCGAGAATGGGAGGTGAATTCATCCCTACTTTAACAGAAGGTGATTTCGCATTCCATTGTATTCTTCCTCAAGGAACATCATTATCTCAAAGTATAGAAACTTCTATGCAAGCATCAAGAATTGTAAAACAATTTGATGAAGTAAAGATGGTTGTTGGAAGAACAGGAAGTGCTGAAGTGCCCACTGACCCTATGCCACCTGAAGCAACGGATTTGATGATAATTTTAAAACAACCCAATGAATGGAAACGCGATATAACATATGAGGAACTATCACAAGAAATTATAGAAGAACTTGAAGTGATTCCAGGTGTATTTTTTGAAAAAAGCCAACCCATTCAAATGCGTTTCAATGAACTTATGACCGGAATCCGTCAGGATGTTGCAATTAAGATATTCGGTGAAAACATGGACACCCTGCTGTATTACGCAAACAGAGTTAATGAGTCCATCAGCAATGTTGAGGGAATAACTCAGCCAAGCGTTGAGCGGGTATCCGGATTGCCACAGATTGTTATTAAATACAACAGGTCACAAATTGCCAATTATGGACTTACAATTGAAGATATCAATCATATTGTGAGTACGGCTTTTGCAGGAGGTGAGGCAGGTGTTGTTTTTGAAAATGAAAGGAAATTTGATTTAGTGGTTCGTTTGGATAGTACACACAGAAACAATATTGATGATGTGAGTCATTTATTTATTCCAACATCCGACGGAAATCAAATTCCACTTTCGCAAGTTGCTGATATCAAATTGGAGTTAGGTCCGGCACAGATAAGCCGTGAGGACGGTAAACGCAGAATCGTAGTCGGATTTAATGTGAAAGGCCGTGACGTTGAAAGTGTCGTAAAGGAAATGCAAGCAATGCTGGTCAATAAGGTGAAACTTCCTGAAGGTTATTATTTTACTTATGGTGGTACTTTTGAAAACCTGCAAGCGGCATCGGCTCGTTTAATGATTGCCGTACCGGTAGCATTGGCACTCATCTTCATACTTCTTTACTTTACATTTACTTCTGTTAGCCAGGCAGTAATGATATTTACTGCAATTCCTATGGCAGCAATTGGTGGAGTTTTTGCACTCCTTTCAAGAGATATGCCATTTAGCATTTCAGCAGGAGTTGGTTTTATAGCATTGTTTGGGGTGGCTGTGCTAAACGGGATTGTATTGATAAGTACATTCAATCAACTACAAAAAGATGGCATTTCTGATATAATGACAAGAATTATGGATGGGACAAAAATTCGACTCCGACCGGTATTGATGACCGCCGCAGTTGCTTCACTGGGGTTTTTACCTATGGCTCTTTCACATGGAGCCGGAGCAGAAGTCCAGAGGCCATTGGCAACTGTTGTCATTGGAGGCTTGATATCGGCAACTTTCCTTACACTTTTTGTTTTGCCATTGCTTTACCTGGTATTTTCACCAAAGAGGGTCTCTACTTTAAACAAGACAATTGTAGGATTATTCATTGTGACAATTTCTGGATTTGCCAGTTCTGATTCAATTGCGCAAACTTCTACAAGGAGATTAAGTGTTGACGAAGCGACAAAAATTGCCCTTGATAGTAATTTGCAAATGAAAGCAGTAAAACTCAATCTGGAGGCCAGTCAAAAACTTGAAAGGTCCTTCTTTGAATTGCCCAAAACAGAAATTAGTTACCAGTATGGGCAGTTTAACAGTACTAATAAAGATAACAGTATTGAGATTTCCCAGGCAATTCCGTTTCCGACTTACTATAGCGCACAATCAGGACTGTTGAATGCACAGACTTGGGGCAGCAGGTTAGATTATAATTCTACTCAAAATGAATTAAAAGCAATGGTCCAGGCAAATTACTTTCAATTGCAATATCTTTTATTGGTCAAAAGAAATTTAAGACAATTGGATAGTTTGTATGATGAATTTGTTCGTGTAGCAACATTGAGATATAATTCAGGTGAGACTAATTTGCTTGAGAAAATTTCGGCTGAGACAAAACGAAGTGAAATATTTGTTCAGCTTTCACAAGTGGAAAATGATTTTACTGCTTCATATCAATCTTTGAAGACTTCACTAAACATATCATTCGAATTTGAAGTGAACGAATTGTTTGAACCAATGCAATTGATGGCCAATATTGATTCTGCGGCAGTACTTCAAAATCCCAACTTGTTAAAATTCTATCAGGAAGCGGAGGTGGCGGAACGACATGCCAAGTTGGAAATTGCACAAACCCTACCTGATATTAAATTTGGATATTTTAACCAATCAATTATTGGGACACAAAGTATAAATGGCAGTGACACATACTTTGACTCTGGAGATAGATTTACGGGATTTAGCCTTGGACTGAATATTCCTTTAACCTTTTTCAGCAATTCATCAAAGTCGAATTCATACAAACTACAAAAGGATGCACTTGAATTGTCCGGTGAAAATAATAAGCGAATGTTGCAAAATCAGCTTGAGCGTGCACTGCAACATTATAACTCCAGTGTTTTGCAATATGAAATGTACAAGGGGTCTTCCTCAAAATACATCGAATCCTTAATCAGTACAGCAACTCTTGGCTTTAAAAGCGGCGAAATTGGCTATATGGAGTATATCAATGCACTTGAAACAGCTGCCGATGTAAAGATTAAGTACTTGCAATCTATTAACCAAATCAATCAATCTATTGTTCAAATTAACTTATTAATTAGTAAATAATAATGCAACCTATGAAATCACATAATAATATATCATTCAAGCATCATATATTTAATTATCCTATGTATTTTGGGATGATTTTATTTTACTTAGTCCTGTCTGGCTGTTCCGGCAATTCAGAGAGTAACAAAGAAGCAGGAGATGCGGAACATGGACACGTGGAAGAAGGTGTGCATGAAAATGCATTGACAGCTTCACTTACCGCGGCGCAGATAAAGAGCATTGGAATTGTTTTAGGCAGCATTGAGAAAAAGCAATTGACCTCTTCGCTCAGAGCAAATGGACTTTTAAAGGTGCCGAATCAAAATCGTGCGACCATAACTACTATGTCCGATGGTGTTATTAAGTCTATTCTGGTCCAACCTGGAAATTCTGTTCGCATAGGTCAGACTATAGCAATTTTATCAAGCACTTCCATCATTGCATTGCAGGAGGAATACTTATCAGTTAGCGCCAGGGTGCAGTTGGCCGGGTCTGATTTTACCCGCCAACAGGAACTACAAAAAGGAAATGCAACATCTACTAAAGTTTATCAACAGTCAGAAGCTGAGCTGAATTCGCTAAAAGCTCGAAAATCTGGTCTGCAAAAACAATTGGAATTGGTCGGAATCAATGTAAAGGAATTGAACACTGATAATTTTCAATCCACAATTGAAATTGCCAGTCCAATAAATGGAGCAGTTAGTGATGTTTTGGTGAACATAGGCAGTTTTGTTGAAGCTAATAATCCCATTGCCACAATTGTGGACAATTCACAACTTCATCTTGATTTGTATGTATATGAAAAGGATTTAGCCAAGCTTAAAGAGGGGCAAACCATACATTTTACATTAACAAATAATCCGGGTAAGGAGTATGATGCTAAAATTTATGGCATCAGCAATACTTTTGAATCAAATACAAAAGCCGTGGCGATTCATGCTGAAGTTTTGGGCAACAAATCTGGTCTGATAGATGGAATGACTATTACTGCATTGGTGAGCCTTGATGAGGCCACAGTTGCAGCTGTTCCCACTGATGCAATAGTTAATTTCGAAGGCCAGGATTTTATTTTTATTGTAACAGATGGCCATGATGAAACAGAGCATCATGCAGAAGGAGATGGGCATAGTCATGATGAACATGGACATGAACACAAGGAAACTGAAATTGCTGTCAATGAATCAGCACATAAACATAAGGAAGGGGAAGCAATATCAGAGCATCGTGAAACAGAAAGTCAGCTTGAGACAAAGGGATATTCTGAAGATACGCTCACTTTTGAAAGAATTCCTGTTGCAAAAGGTACCACCGATATTGGGTATTCAGAAATTACCTTGCTAAAAGATATTCCAGCAAATGCCCAAATTGTTACAAAAGGAGCATTCTTTGTTCTTGGCAAAATGACGAATTCCGGCGAAGGTCATGAGCATTAAGATTAAGTATTTTCTATTTTAACAATTAATCAAAACAGTCCTAAATTTATTTATTAAAAATCAGAAATATGAAAAATAAAATCTCAATTTCATCAGTAATTTTAATCATGTTCGTTTGTTTTATTGTGAGTTCCTGTAAAAAGGATAAAACAAAAGGGTGTAACGACCCCATTTCCATTAATTATAATCCAGATGCAGAACAAAGCGATGGTTCATGTGAGTATGCAGGAATAGGTGGAAATGTTACCGTTGTAGCGTATCCAAAACATCACGGTGATGATACAAGACCTTATCATGTATATGTTAAATATAATACTCAGGATTTTCCCGGCACAAACCCTTCTCTTTATGATTTACATGTGGTGGCAGACACAACCGAAAATCATATTGAAATTGAAAACCTTAAAAGAGGTAAGTATTTTGTGTATATGACAGCATTTGACACATCTATAGCCGCAGGTGTATCCGGTGGGATTCCGGTAATAGTTACGGCTATTGCAGGGGAAGTTGAGTTAAATGTACCGGTTACTGAATAGTGTTAATGTTATAGCCTAATTTACTTTTATAACACCAAATTTAGCATGAAAATCAAAAGTTTAATTTTAATATTCTATGTTTTTGCCAGTATTACTTTTATATCTTGTAAAAAGGATAAACCTGACCCGCCTGTCGCGACTGAGACCGGATATCCGGACGACATCAAAGCTATAATAAGCACAAAATGCGCAATATCCGGATGTCATAATAATATAAGTAAAGATGCAGCAGCGGGGTTATCTTTGGAAACATGGGAAAAAATGTTTGAAGGAGGAAGAGGTGGGGCTGCTGTAATTCCTTTCAGGTCGGATTTTAGTACTCTATTTTATTATATTAATACAGATTCCACTTTGGGATTAACATTGCTGCCTACTATGCCGGCGAATGCTCCACCTATGTCTCAGTTTGAAGTATTAACAATTAAAAACTGGATTGACCAAGGCGCTCCGAATAAAGATGGATTTGTGAAATTTTCAGATAATCCAAACAGAAAGAAGTTCTATGTGGCCAATCAGGGTTGTGATGTAGTTACAATTTTTGATGCCAATTCCATGCTTGCCATGCGCGTGAAAAGCGTTGGAAGCACCTCCCTGGTTGAGTCGCCCCATATGATAAAGGTTTCCAATGACAATCAATATTGGTATACGTGCTTTCTTGGTGCAACATCCTTTCAAAAATTTTCAGCAGTAGATAATAGCCTTGTCGGGGAGGCATTGATTGGGCCTGGGTCGTGGAATACCTTTGCATTGACACCTGATGGTCTTTTTGCATACTTAATTGACTTCTCAGGTGGAAAAATCGCCATTGTAAATTTAACATCTATGAGTGTATCAAATTTGCCGGGACTTAATTTTCCTCATGGAGTAACGCTGAATAATCCGGGAGATACGCTTTATGTATCTGAGCAACTTGGTAGTTCTTTAACCAAATTTCCTGTAAATGATTTATTAAATAACGAAACGATAAGTATGGTGCAAAATATACCTGCTTCCGGTTCACTTCAAATCCATGAAATTGCATTCTCGCCCGATGGAACGAAGTATTTCATTACATGTCAGAACACAAATGAAGTTCGTGCTGTATTGACATCAAATGACAGTGTTGTTGCAGCGATAAATGTTCCGGAATTTCCACAGGAAATGGCATTTGCCGAAAATTTTCCATATCTTTTCGTTAGCTGTATGGAAGCAGGTAATTCAGACCCACAAAAGAAAAGTTATATCTCGGTAATAAATTATCAAACCAACACATTTATTAAAAACATATACGCCGGTTATCAATCTCATGGAATTGCTGTAGATGAATTTAATAATAGAGTTTATGTAACAAATCGAAATGTAAACTCCAATGGTCCTGCCCCTCACCACTCAAGTGTATGCGGTGGCCGCAATGGAAATATAACTTCAATTGATTTGAATACCTTGGAACTTGTACCTGGTTTCAAAACAGAAGTTTCTGTTGACCCCTATGGAATAGGTATAACACATTAAAAGTATGAAATTCTATCTTTTTATGTCAGATAAGCTGGCAACCTACTTTGACAGTGAAATTTTGGATGCTGATGTAGCATTTAAATTGAAATTCTATCAACAGAGTTGGAGGCATCTTGAAAGAGCACATATTTTAGGACAACCATATCCAATTGCGCATTCCATGGTACATTGGAAAATGTTGGTTTTTGGTTTAAGAACAAAAAACATCCATGAAGTCATTGGACAAATTCCACGACTTTTGATTGGCGGTGTTAAATCCTTTGCAGGACAAATTCCAATGGGAAATACTGGCGGTGTAAACGTCCCTCCATTGAAACCAATGGAAATCCCTGAAGACTTAATGAAAATTATTAAATCATCGACTTAATGAAATTGCCCTTTAAAGACAGAAAATTTATATTCCTGGTCATTGCCATTGTAGTTGTGATTTCACTTGAAATACTGTCAATTCTTGGAATTGACATTCCTATGCCATATGCTCCGTTCATTTTCGCTGCTTTTATATTCGCTATAGGTTACAAGGTAATTTGGAATGGAATCCTTGCGTTATTCAAACTGAATTTCAGCAGCATAAATTTATTAATGTTAATTGCTGTTATTGGAGCCTTTTATCTTGGAGAATATCCGGAAGCAGCAGTTGTTATTGTCCTTTATGTATTGGGAGAACGACTTGAAGATATTGGTATTGAAAGTAGCAAATCGGCATTGGATGAATTGGTTTCAAAATCACCCAAAACAGCGTTTGTTAAACAATTGGGAATTGAAAAGCCTATTGACAAAATTGAAGTGGGAACCATAATCCAGGTGAAACCACATGATTTAATTCCTTTGGATGGAATTATAGAATCTGGTGAATCAGCAGTTGATGAAGCCACCATCACTGGCGAACCAATTCCTAAAGACAAACATAAAGGTGATACGGTTTTTGCAGGAACCTTTAATAAAAGCGGATTTATTGAGATTCGAACCACTAAGCTATCAACAGATACTACGTTTTCGAAAATAATTAAATTGACATTTGAAGTTAGTGCTAATAAAAGTGATACACAAAAGTTTATTCAGAAGTTCGCGAAAATATATACGCCTTCAATAATTGTACTTGCCTCGTTGCTATTTATTGTTCCTGTATTTCTTTTAAAACAGGATATGAATCATTGGCTTGAACAAGCAATAACACTTTTGGTAATTGCTTGCCCCTGCGCACTTGTTATTTCAACACCTGTAGCTATCTACGCTGCAATTGGTAATGCATCATCTAAAGGTATATTAATTAAAGGTGGAAAATACCTTGAGCTGATGGCAAATATTAAGGCCATTTGTCTTGATAAAACAAGAACCATCACTTTCGGCAATCCAATTGTTTCAGATGTATTACCACTTAATGGCACAAGCCATGAAGAATTACTTGCATGCGCAGCTGGTGCGGAAGTATTCAGTGAACACCCGCTTGCACAAGCCATCGTAGATGCTGCAAAGAAAGAAGGATATCATATTCATGAAGCTGAAAAATTTGAGAGTGTAATTGGCAAAGGTGCAACTGCACATTGCCTTGTTTGTGAAGATGAAACTATATTGATTGGAAAACTTCAGTTTATTAGTGAGAGCCAACCCATAACAGAAGAAGCTGAGCAAATTGTAAGGACTTTATCCGAGCAAGGAAAAACAAGCGTTGTAGTTAGTTTTGGCGATGGTGTTGCAGGTGTAATTGGATTGATGGATGAAATAAAACCTGACAGCGCAAACGCAATTCAGGAATTGATTAACATGAACATTACCCCTATAATGCTAACCGGAGATAGTGTGTTATCGGCGCGATATGTTGCAAACATTGTCAGTATCAATGAAATTTTTGGAGGACTATTACCGGAAGATAAGGCTATGCGTATCCAGGAAACAATAAAAAAATACAATTCTGTCGCAATGGTAGGTGATGGTATCAACGATGCTCCCGCGTTGGCTCAATCAACTGTTGGCATTGCAATGGGTGCTGCCGGTAGCGATACTGCAATTGAAACGGCAAATATTGCCTTAATGAATGACAAATTATCCTTAATTCCATTCTTGATTCGATTGTCAAAAGCAACCTTAAAAAGAATAAAAATAAATACCATAGGAGCTATCGGGGTGAAATTGACATTTATTGTACTGGCATTCCTGGGATTTGGAAATTTAGTTCTTGCGATTGCTGCGGATGTTGGTGTTACGTTGGTTGTAATCCTTATTAGTCTTAATTTGATGAAGTTTGAAGAGAAGTAAAATTAAATGGTAAGCTTAGGAATTTCTGAGTTAGAATATTCTCCAAATCAAGGAGATAAAGGAGTTGGAAGTATATTAATACTACGGTAAAATATCATCATTGCGAGAAATTGAAACAGAATGCAACCGAATGCGGATAAATTTATTTTTAGGTTATAGCCAATTCTTATTTTAAAGCCATTACAGCAATTTTGCGTAATAATGAGCTTAGCTGCCCCAGCCAGCTGAAATTGGCTTAAAATTGAAATTTACACGGGAGGTTCCCGGCGATTTTTTCCTATATCTAAACGCACCATGTAAAAATTGGGAGTTTCCCCCAAAAACCCTCATTTTTTTTGCAACATAGCCTTGGCTGAAACTGATAAAAGTCATATTTAGTTTTACCTAAAATCATATTTGCTTTGAATTCTTATATATATTATTGTGAAGATAAATTAAATAAATCGCAATGAAACATTCAAAAATTATCGGCACCTTTCTTTTACTGGCAATGTTAGGCACTGCCTGCAAAAAAGATAACACCACTTTACCAACAACACCTTCAACAACCAATACTATTGTCGGAACTTGGAGAGTAAGTTCTTTTATAAAAGACAGTGTGGATTTGACCAACCAGTTCAGCGGTTACACATTTACTTGTAATACTAATGGCACAATGACCATTCATGGTAATGGACAAAATTATGGTGATTGTAGTTGGAATAACAATAGCAGTAATAATTCAATGTATCACTTTCATATGATGGGTTGCGACGATAATTCTGTGTTATGGGAAATTAATGAGGACTGGGATTTGACAAATCATGATTCCAGCCATTGTTATTTCTCAAATCATAGTCCGACTCATAATAGTACAATGATATGGACTAAGTCTTGATTTTACGAAGTTGAAAAGATAAATGGTAGGCTTTTGGACTCCGCACCACCAAAATGTGCCTGAGAGTAGCATTGGATTGTAGTAAATTTACCAAGCTTGAATATATTTTAGCTGACAAAGTTTATATAATTTCGTACCTTTAAATGATTGGATAGTTTCAATCCGGGCCAGGAAGATGGTGAGTTCATTAATTCATACTTAAAAGGACTTTTTCAATAAGATTCCGGTACAGAAGTTGAAATCGCTTCACCTGGCGCTGCACCTGTCATACCCGAATCCATATATTAATCGTCAAATCAATCAATTGCGCAAGGTTGTCAAAGGTCTGCTCGCGACCTCGGTTAGAAAAAGCCGTTTCAACGTTGTTGAAACGGCTTTTTCGTTGACTTGGTCGCT
>CAUJFJ010000301.1 GCA_963169675.1 Bacteroidota bacterium | reverse complement strand
TGTTACTTTAGGCATTGCTATAACTTTTTACATTATTAATCATTCCGTTCAGCTTACCGGCTGAAGGTTATTTAATCTGTAATAATGTTTAATATCTTTTATCTTTTCAGGATTCCTGACATAATCTTCGAATTCACTTCTGAAGTGACGAATAGCACTTGCAACAGGCCAGGCAGCAGCATCACCTAACGGACAAATTGTTTTGCCTTCAATCTTCGATTGAATATCCCACAACAAATCGATATCCTTCAAGGTAGCATGACCATCCATGAATTTATGGAGAATTTTCTCCATCCATCCTGTTCCTTCTCTGCAAGGGCTACACTGACCACAACTTTCGTGATGATAAAACCTTGTGAAGTTCCACAGATTTTTCACAATACTGGTATCTTCATCCATCACAATAAATCCTCCGGAGCCTAACATGGTACCACCGGCAAAGCCACCTTCCGACAACGATTCATACGACATCAGTCGAGGTTCTCCGGTTGGAGTTTTTAAAATCATTTCGCCGGGTAAAATCGGAACTGAAGAACCACCGGCAACAACTGCTTTTAGCTTCTTACCATTCCGGATTCCTCCGCAATATTTATCTGAGTAAAGAAATTCTTCAACAGGAACACCGAGTTCAATTTCATATACTCCCGGTTTGTTAATATGACCACAGGCAGAAATTAATTTTGTGCCTGTACTTTTTCCAATTCCAATTTTAGCATACTCATCACCACTCATATTTATAATGTGTGGAACAGCAGCAATGGTCTCGACATTATTCACCACTGTTGGTGACTGCCATAAACCTTTAACGGCAGGAAACGGTGGTTTAATTCTCGGATTTCCTCTCTTACCTTCGAGTGATTCCAACAAAGCAGTTTCTTCACCACAAATGTAAGCTCCTCCTCCCGGATGCACATACAAATCGAGTGAATAACCTGTTCCCAAAATATTCTTACCCAGAAAACCTGCTTCATATGCTTCGGCAATTGCTTCTTCCAAAATGTGATACACATAAAGCATTTCACCGCGAATATAAATGTACGCAGTATTTGCTCCGAGCGCATAACTGGAAACAATCATTCCTTCAACCAATGAATGTGGAATGTGTGACATCAGGTAACGATCCTTAAAAGTACCCGGTTCACTTTCATCGGCATTACAAACCAGGTATCTTGGAACTCCTTCCGGCTTAGCCAGAAAACTCCATTTCATTCCGGTTGGGAAACCTGCACCACCGCGACCACGAAGACCAGATTTTTTTACCTCTTCAGTAACTTCATCAGGCTTCATTGTTTTAAGTGCTTTTTCAAGTGCACTGTAACCACCTTTTTCACGAAATGCTTTTATTCCGCGAATACCGGGAGTATTTATATGTTCAAGCAATAATTGACGACTCATGTTCAGGCTTTGATCTTGTCTTTCGACCAGTGAGAAATGGTACCTTCTGTATTATTCTTGTAATGATCGATAACTTCATCAACCTTCTCACAAGTTAAATGCTCATGATATGTTTGTCCAATTTGCATCATTGGTGCTGTTCCGCAGGATGCCAGACATTCAACTGTTTTAAGAGTGAAAACACCATCTGCAGTTGTCTGTCCTTCTTTAATATTCAGTTTCTTTTCGAGATACTTTACAATATCTTCTGCGCCAAGCAACCAACAGGGACCTGTACGGCAGACTTCGATAACACAACGGCCAACAGGCTTCAGATTAAACATCGAATAAAACGAAGCCACTTCATAAACTTCGATTGGCTGAATATTCAATATTTCAGCAACCTTATCCATTACAGGTGCACTTAACCAACCACCAAATTCTGCCTGAGCAATGTGTAGCAAAGGAAGCAGTGCCGATTTCTGACGACCATCAGGATAGCGACGGATGATTTTTTGAATCAATGCGCTTGCATCATCAGAAAAAACCACCTCAGATTTATCTTTATACATTAACTAAAATTTAATTCTTAGTTTTTATTCTTTATTACTACTGTTTAAAAGAATCAGATTCCTTTCTCAGGCATCCAGTTCTCCGGCAATTACATTTAATGAGCTCAAGGTCAGAATTGCATCCGACAACATGTTTCCTCTTATCATATCAGCATAAGCCTGATAGTAAATGAAACAGGGTCTTCTGAAATGGAGTCTGTATGGATTTCTACCGCCATCACTAACTAGGTAAAATCCTAATTCACCATTGGCACCTTCAACTGCATGGTAGACTTCCCCTTTAGGGATGTCGGTTTCGCCCATTACAATTTTAAAATGCCAGATCAATCCTTCCATGGTATTGTACACATCCTCTTTCGGAGGAAGATAAAATTCCGGTACATCGGCATGGAAAGTAGTTTTATCACTAATCTTATCTAATTTTTCAATTGCCTGGCGGATGATCGACAAACTCTCCCACATTTCCTGTTGACGAACCATGAATCGATCATAGGTATCACCATTGGTACCAACAGGAATTGCAAATTCGAAATCTTCATAAGAAGAATAAGGAGTCATTACGCGAACATCGTAGTCGAGGCCGGCTGCTCTTAAATTGGGACCGGTAAAACTATAGGCTAATGCTTCTTCAACACTAATTGGACCAGCACCGATGGTACGATCCATAAATATGCGATTTCTCACCAGCAAATTTTCAAACTCCTTCAGAACTCCGGGGAATTCTTTCAGGAACTTATCTATTTTCTCCCATGCAGCATCGTTGAAATTTCTTTCGAATCCGCCAATTCTGCCGATATTAGTAGTTAATCGTGCACCACAAATTTCTTCGTAAATCTCGTATATTTTCTCACGTTCCTGAAACAAGTATACGAAGCCCGTTAGTGCACCTGAATCGACACCAATAACTGCATTGCAAACAATATGATCGGCAATACGTGCCAACTCCATAATGATCACACGCATGTACTCCACTCTTTTTGGCAACTGAACACCAATAAGTTTTTCAACAGTCATGTGCCATCCCATGTTATTGATAGGAGATGAACAATAGTTGAGGCGGTCAGTTATAGGAGTGATCTGATAATAGGGACGTCGCTCTGCTAATTTCTCAAAGGCACGGTGGATATAGCCAATTGTTGGTTCTGAATCTACAATGATCTCACCATCCATTTTAAGAATATTCTGAAAAATTCCGTGTGTTGCAGGATGTGTAGGCCCAAGATTCAGAATAGTATATTCCTTCTCCTGAACGGCGGCTCTTTCGGGAGCATTGGGATGTAACTTGGTATTTTCTGACATGCGAATTAGCTGTTGATTGGTTATCTCCCGAACATGGCGTCATCCTTATCCTTACGGAACGGATCTTCGAGTGGAAATTCTTTTCTCAATGGCCAGCCTTCCAGACTATCCATATTTAATATTCTTCTCAAATCGGGGTGACCGGTAAAACGGAATCCGAAGAAATCGTATGCTTCCCGTTCCATCCAGTTGGCACCTTTGTAAATATCTGTTAAAGTTGGAAATACCGGTGGATCTTCATTGGTGAATGCTTTCAAACGAATTCTGAAATTCGTAGTGAAGCTATGCAAATGATACACCATAGCAAACTTTTGTGGTGCATCTGGATAATGCATCCCACAGCAACTGGTAAGAAAACGAAATGAAAAAGAAGGTTCATTATAGAGATAACGAATTACATCTTTAATCGAACCATGTGCGATAGTAATTGTCAGAAAATCATAGGGATGATCGACGGCTACCACTTTACCAGGGAACTGTTGCTCCAGGGCATCAATAATTGTTTGAGATTCCAGTGTTGCCATAATCAGGAAATACCGTATGATGCTAACATATTTTTATACTCCTCTGAATCACGTCTGCGAAGTGATTCATTTTGTACCAGCTCCTGAATTTTCAGTACGCCATCCAAAATTTGTTCGGGACGCGGAGGACAACCAGGCACATAAACATCAACAGGTATAATGCGATCGATTCCCTGCAACACGCTGTATGTATCGAATATACCACCACTGCTTGCACAGGCTCCAACCGACAAAACCCAACGTGGCTCTGCCATTTGTTCATACACCTGACGTAAAACAGGACCCATTTTCTTTGCTATTGTTCCCATTACCATGAGCAAGTCTGCCTGACGTGGAGAAAAACTCATTCGCTCTGATCCGAAACGTGCCAGGTCATAATGCGCACCCATTGTCGCCATAAATTCAATTCCACAACATGATGTTGCGAAAGGAAGTGGCCACAATGAATTTTTTCTTGCCATACCTACTGCTTTATCGAGACTGGTAGCAAAAAATCCGGGGCCTTCGAATCCAGCAGGGGCTTTTGTTATTTCAACCATTTTAATTGTTCTTTATTATATAACGTTCCTGGTAACTGCTTGTTTAATTATTCCCACTTTAAAGCGCCTTTGCGCACTATGTAAAGAAATCCCAGCATGAACAGGGAAATAAATAAGATCATTTCGAGAAACCCATAAAGACCGAGATCAAGGAAATTTACTGCCCATGGGTACATGAAAATTACTTCTACATCAAACAATACAAATAAGATGGCAACCAAAAGATATTTGATGTTGAAAGGAAGACGTGAATTACCCTGTGATTCAATACCACACTCGAAAGTATCGAGCTTTATTGCAGATTTTCTTTGAGGACCCAGTAAATGGGTGACAAAAATCGTCGTTAATACAAATCCGATTGCAACCACAAACATGATGGCCATCGGAAGGTAATCGGCTGGTACACTGAGTAAATGCATATTGATTTGCAATTTTAGAAGCCCGAATTTTATTACAGGCTGACTTTAAGCGGCAAAATTACGTTTTTTTAATACGGAAACACGCTTTTTTTAGCAGGATATTAACAATTCGGCGATTAAAATGTTTGGAATTTTCCGGCTATTGAAAACTTTACTTCAGATTAGCTTGTTATTTCTTTACATTTGTCAGGACAAGAATTTTTCTTGTTGATTATTAGCCATTTACAATTCAAAATAGCTTTCGCTGAAGAATAACTTCAGATTTTAGATATGTCGAAAAAGACTTTAATTATTGGTTCCGGACTGGGTGCATTGGCAACGGCATTGCGATTGACCTCAAAAGGTTATGAAGTTACTATTCTTGAAAAGTATCATCGTGCAGGCGGCCGGCTAAATTTGCTGGAAAAAGATGGCTTTACATTTGACATGGGACCATCCTTTTTTTCAATGAGTTATGAATTTACAGAACTTTTTAAATCGTGTGGAGTTGATAACCCACTTAAATTGAATGAATTAAATCCCTTGTACGCTGTTTTTTTTGAGAACCGCACCATTCCTTTCCTGATTCATAAGGATTTGAAAAAACTGGAAGCAGAATTTGCAGGTATTGAATCGAATCTGGCTCAAAAAGTGGAAAAATACCTGAATGCAGCCGGTAAAATGTTTCATGACACCGAAGACATAGTTATTAAGCAAAACTTTACCAGTAAGTTCCACTATTACACGCAGTTAGCAAGGGTTCCATGGAAGCATGCGCCAAAAATGTTCCGATCCATGTGGACCGAGCTGGAGCAGAATTTTGAATCTAAAGAAGTCAAAGTGATATTTTCATTAGTGGCCTTCTTCCTGGGTTCTACTCCTTTTCAAACGCCCGCTGTTTATAGCCTGTTGAATTATACAGAACTAAAACACGATGGCTACTGGAATGTGCAGGGTGGCATGTACAAAATTGTAGAAAAAATTAAGGAATTGTTGGATGCCCGCGGTGTAAAATTTCATTTCAATACAGAAATTAAATCCGTCGAGACCGATAGCAATGGAATAAAAGCATTTATTGACCAAAATGGTAAAAAATGGGATGCGGACATTTACGTGGCTAATGCCGATGCAGCATCATTTCGTGGACAGGTACTTCAAAGGGAAAAATATTCCGCGAAAAACCTGGATGCCATGGAATGGACACTCTCCCCTTTTACCATCTATCTTGGAATTAAAGGAAAGCTGAATAACATCCACCATCACAATTATTTTTTGGGTGAGAATTTTAAAGAATACGCCGATAGCATCTTCAAAACAAGTGTTAGTCCCGATAAACCGTATTACTACGTAAATGTAAGTTCAAAATCGAATCCGGCCTGTGCTCCTGAAGGATGTGAAAATTTATTTATTCTTTGTCCGGTTCCCGATCTGAGACATAAACCCGATTGGTCCGATTCACAACAATTAGCCGATACAATTATTTCGGATTTATCGAAACGCATCGGATTTGATTTGCATGCAAATACAATTTCGAAAACCATATTAAATCCTATTGACTGGCAGAATCAATTTAATTTGTATCGTGGAAGCGGATTAGGACTTGCACATGGATTAAATCAGATCGGCGGTTTACGTCCGGCAAATAAAGATGAAAAATTTAATAATCTATATTATGTAGGTGCAAGTACTGTTCCCGGAACAGGCCTACCTATTGTAGTTATAAGTTCCCGATTAGTCACAGAAAGAATAGAGCAAGATCATGCAACAGTATAACGACCTTTGTCTCGAACTTAGTACCATCATTACTCACCGGTACAGCACTTCTTTTACAAGAGGTATCAAAACACTGAATAAGCGTTTCCATAAACCTATTTATGCAGTTTATGGTTATGTAAGGCTCGCCGATGAAATTGTAGATTCCTTTCATGACTTCAATAAAAAAGAATTGCTGGAGGAATTTAAAAAAAATACCTGGGAAGCAATCGACAATAAAATAAGCACCAATCCCATATTACATGCATTCCAGTTAATAGTTAATGAATATAAAATAGACCGCGAGCTGATAGTCTCTTTTCTCTATAGCATGGAACTTGACCTCGAAAAGAAATCATACGACGAAGCATTTTACGAAAAGTATATTTATGGCTCTGCCGAAGTGGTTGGCTTAATGTGCCTTCGTATTTTTTGTGAAGGAAATAATGAATTGTACAATAAACTTATTGAGCCGGCCCGACGTTTGGGTGCTGCCTTCCAGAAAGTAAATTTTTTACGAGATCTAAAAGCCGACTTCAAAGAACTGGGGAGAGTTTATTTTCCTGGAATAGATTTCAAGACCTTCGACAATGCAGTAAAGAAGCAAATTGAAAAAGATATCGATGCCGATTTCAAAGCTGCTTATCCGGGATTAATGCAATTGCCAAAAGATGTCCGTCCGGGAGTTTATACTGCTTTTATTTACTACAGGGAATTATTAAGTAAGATTGAAAAGGTTCCTGCCAGTGAAGTTATGAATACCCGCATCCGTGTGCCTGATGCCGAAAAAATGGTTTTGTTATTAAGGACTTATACGAAGTTTGGATTTAGTATGTTTTAGTTACTGATTTCCATTCAAATCAACTTTTAGTTCTCATTTAATTTCTCATTATCAAATTGTCTTGCATCTGCCATGCAGGCTTTGTTACTTTTTGCTTGACCAAAAAGTAACCAAAAAGTCAAGAACAGCATCAGGCACTTCCCTTCTTTTTCTTAATGATTTTGGTGAATCACGTTTTTCTTAAGTGATTCTAAACTGTTGGAAGTTTGCCGTGCGCTGCTTTTTACTAAGACAGTTTTTTCTTAGAAAAACTGTCTTGTAAAAAAAGGCGCGAGTCGCGGCGCCAGACGGCAAACCACCAACACGTGCTGGATGCTGTTCATTGAAATGATAAACTGTTTGTGATACATAACATATTTACCTAGCCAGCAAAGGTTGAATTAGACAAAATTGTCACTATTCAATATTCACTTCTTGGTATAAGATATCCTATAAAAATTTTGCTGAAAGAAACCCAATACCTTTCTGCCATGAATCACACCTATTACATATGACCAATGACTTAATGACGCAGCTCTGCTGCCAATGACCTAATGACAGCGGCTCCGCCGCTAATGATCTAATGACAGCGGCTTTGCCGCTACTAATAATAAAAAAACTCCCGGCGCAACAGTACCGGGAGTTACAGTAAGCAAAACAAAATTTTATCAGAAGGTAATGGTAATAGTACCTTTTTGTTCGAGTGGCATGGTGGGATTTGTATCAAATGTTACACTTTCCGCTGCTTGTTTGGCTTTGGTTTGAAGGTAAGTGCTGGTTGTAGAAGTACCTTCAATACCGGGAACTGCTTTAATAACATTTCCATATTTATTAATGGTAATTTCAACAACAACAACGCCTTTTTCCATGGTAAGATTATCGATTTTAGGTTGCTTTACCATTTTACGACCATTCATTACATACGTAACTCCTTTGGTACTTGTGGTGGTGGCTGTAGTTGAGCCTGAAGAAGCCGGGGCTGCACCGGCAGCAAACTGAATGGAGCTGACATCGGCAACTTTAAGTGTCATATCATTTCCTTTAAAGCTGAATTTTATGGCTCCATCATTAAGTGATTTCACTTCACCGTTCATAGTCTCGCCCGATTTGAGTACCACTACATGCTGAGCACTCAACGTAGTTCCAAAGCCGGCAAAGAGCAGGCACACAAGTAATTTTTTCATTGGTTTTAGATTAGGTTTTAGAATGCAAATTTAAGTTAATCGGGAGTTAATTAGTGCACAAAATCAACCGATTCCTGACAATTTAATCAACAACCATGCCTCAAATAAATTGCTTAATTTTGCACCTTTCCACTCCACTTACCATCTATGAAAACCCTATACCGTTATCTGGCCAATTATAAAAATCTGGTCTTTCTAGCACTTTTGTTAGCTGCTGTAAATCAGATATTTTCACTCCTTGATCCCTGGATTTTCCGCAAAATCATCGATAATTATGTAACACATCCCGAAAGGTACAGCTCCGATGAGTTTTTAAAGGGTGCCGGCATGTTGATCCTGGCAGCAATGGGTGCTGCGTTCGTCTCCCGGGTGGCCAAAAACTTTCAGGATTACTATGTTAACTCCATTACGCAACGACTAGGGGCACAAATTTACGCCGATGGTCTAAAACACTCACTTGAACTTCCCTATCAGGTTTTTGAAGATCAGCGAAGTGGCGAGACTTTGGGGAAACTCCAAAAAGTTAGGGTTGATACCGAAAGACTTATATCGGCATTTGTGAATATCATGTTTACTTCTTTAGTGGGAATTACTTTTGTTACTATTTATTCTATTCAGGTATATCCCCTTATTGCACCGGTATATTTTTCAATGATTCCATTATTAGCAATCCTGAGTTCTGTGCTTAGCAAAAGAGTAAAGAAAATTCAAAAGGTTATTGTTGCCGAAACAACTGCTTTGGCAGGAAGCACTACCGAATCGCTTCGGAATATTGAACTGGTAAAAAGTCTGGGACTTGCTAACCAGGAAATAACCCGGTTAAACAGCACTACTGATAAAATTTTACAACTGGAATTAAAAAAAGTGAAGTATATCAGAAGTCTGAGCTTCATTCAAGGCACGTTTGTAAATCTGATGCGCAACTGCCTGCTGTTTTTTATGATGTATCTGGTGTTCATGGAAAAAATTACCGTGGGTGAATTCTTCTCCCTCTTCATTTATTCCTTCTTCATTTTTGGCCCTTTGCAGGAGATGGGAAATATCATTAATATTTATCGCGAAGCAGAAGTATCGCTTCAAAATTTTGATGAGATTATGAAAATGGAAAAAGAGCCTGCTCCTGTGAATCCATCTCCTCTGGGCGAAATTAAAAAACTAGAGTTTCGTGATGTAAGCTTCAAGCATCAGACAGCTGCGAATAATGCTATATCAAATATAAATTTCAGTACAGGACTTGGTAATACTATTGCATTTGTAGGTCCTTCAGGAAGTGGCAAAACTACTTTAGTAAAAATGTTGGTGGGACTTTACCGGCCTTTGCAGGGAGAAGTACTTTATAACAATTTGCGTTATGATGAAGTACGGTTGGATGAATTGCGAAACCAGATTGGGTTTGTTACACAGGACACCCAATTATTTTCCGGAACCATCCGTGAAAATCTTTTGTTTGTTAATCCCGGTGCTACAGATGCACAATGTATTGATGTGTTAAATAAAGCTGCTTGTCAATCGCTATTGGCACGTGCCGACAAAGGACTCGACACCATGATTGGTGAAGGCGGAGTTAAAGTTTCTGGAGGTGAAAAGCAACGGTTATCGATTGCAAGAGCATTGTTGCGTCAACCTACCATGATGGTATTTGATGAAGCAACAAGTGCACTCGATTCACTGACTGAAGAAGAGATCAATGAAACCATTCGAAATCTTTCAGGAGACCGCAATCACATCACTATATTAATTGCGCACCGCTTGTCGACTATCATGCATGCCGATTGCATTTATGTTTTAGAGAAAGGTCAGATAATTGAAAAAGGCAGACATCAGGATTTACTTGATTTGAAAGGACTATATTATGCCATGTGGCGTCAGCAAATTGGAGAACGGAATCGTGCAGAAGTTGCACCCATGCTACATTAAAAGGAAAGTATGACATCGTTTGAAAGCGGAATCGAATTATTGGCAGATTACTTATCAAAGCCATTACCGGGAACTGCATCACAATACAAAATGGCTCCGTCATTGCGCAAATCGAGTGCTGCTTACCTCGAGACCGCTTCAAATGTAAAGAGCAGCAGTGTGCTTCTTTTACTTTATCCCGATAATAACGCAGACTTAGCAACGGTGCTAATTAAACGACCTTTAAATTCAGGCGTACACAGCGGACAAATTGCATTGCCCGGTGGGAAAGTTGAACCCGACGATATCAATTCGGAAGCAACAGCAAAAAGGGAAACACGGGAAGAGATTGGTGTCCCGGAACATGCGATAAAAATTTTGGGAGCGCTCACCTCTTTATACATACCTGCAAGCAATTTTTTAGTTAGTCCTTTCATTGGTTATGTTTCCTCTCCACCCCAATTTTATCCCGATCCTGCCGAAGTTCATCAGTTAATCACTCTTCCATTTAATGACTTAATTCAAATGCCGGTTGGGGAGTCTGTGTTTGAGACATTGTATGGTAAAATTGCAGCCCCCTGCTTTTTCCTACAGGATCATACAATTTGGGGTGCTACTGCCATGATTCTGTCGGAAGTTCGCGATTTAATCCCCGGTGAACACTTTGGCAGCAGATAATCGGTCGTTTTTGATATATAAAAACCAATTTACCTATGGATTTATGTACTGAAAAAGGTATCTTTGCACCCTTAAATTGAAATAAAAATGACAACAGCAACAATTGAAACAGACAAAGGCACTATGGAGGTGGAATTCTATGATAAGGATGCACCAAAAACAGTAGCGAACTTTGTAAAACTGGCTAAAGCCGGATATTATAACGGATTAAAATTCCATCGGGTAATTCCTGATTTTGTAATTCAGGGAGGTTGCCCAAAAGGAGATGGTACCGGTGGGCCGGGATATAAAATCGATTGTGAACTGGATGGCGACAACCAATATCACGACCGCGGCGTTTTATCGATGGCACATGCAGGTAGAAATACCGGAGGTTCCCAGTTTTTTGTATGTCATAGCCGCAGAAATACTGCACACCTCGATCGTAACCACACCTGCTTTGGTAAAGTGGTCGATGGTTTAGAAGTAATTGATGATATCCGCCAGGGTGATCTGATTAAAAAAATCACCATTCACGACCCTGCCTGATTCACCTGAATTAGTTAAAGCTGAAAGTAAAAACTCCTTTTACTTTCAGCTTTTTTTTGTCTGCTTTTATTTAACCATATTGATGTAGTTAGTGAATTTTATAAATGAATGTCGTTTAATTCCAGTTCTGCAACACACCTGCTTTTGCCAGTTGCACATTCAATACTTCATAAGTTGTTGCGGATGTTCCATTTTTAGTCACGAACGCTACCAGATATAATTCTGCAGCATCCATTCCGGTAATATCTGCTGTGAAATTTTTCTTTGTCAGGCCACCTGCAATTAATTCGGAAGCAGCAATGGCATCACCCATGTTTGCAGTTAGTACCTTCTTAACAACATATTGGTGCTTGAATCCGGCAATAGGATTTCCTAAATGGTAGTAGGAACTGGAAGGATCATTGTTGTAGGAATTTACCTGATCGTACTGCGATCCTGTTCCCGAAACATTCATAGCGGTAAGATAAACAGTAATAGCATAATTTCCGGTCAGAGCTTCTTTATATGCAGCCTGCACTTCTATAGCCAGCGAATTTCCATTTATCGTAGAGTTAATTGCCAGGCCACACTTGGCTGCTGCTCCGGTTTGAACCGTTACATTCGACATCCATTGAGTCCGGTTCAATAAAACGGTACCCAATGAAGGCACCCTATTAACCATACCCGAAGC
>CAUJFJ010000300.1 GCA_963169675.1 Bacteroidota bacterium | reverse complement strand
CAGTTATCGGTTTAGGAAGCACATCGGCAAGAGATACACTTTTCAATCCGGGGATATACGAACATGTTGGTAGTGTAGCAGAATTTTTACCGGCAATAAAATCCATCATTCGTTGTGCGGGTGCGGTGAGATCATGTCCGCCTGCTGCAAATGCTTTTTGTTCAATAGAAGCCTGATACCTGAGTGCGCGAAGTTCACCATCTTTTTGGAAAGGTGTAAAATCGGGTTCGCCCACACTTACCACCATTCCTGAATTTGCAAAGGGGTTATTTCTTTTGGAAGGTGACCAGCCATTTACGACCAATTCACCGGGCGCAGTTGAGGCTACTGCAATTATTCCACCCGGACACATACAAAACGAGTACACACCCCTACCATCCGATTGTGCAGAAACCCCATAAGAAGCAGGAGGAAGGTACATACTCCGTGTATCGCAATGGTATTGAATTTTATCGATTAACTGTTGAGGATGCTCTATTCGTACTCCAATCGCAAGCGGTTTGGCTTCAATCAGTATTTTTTCCTGGTGGAGATATTCAAAAACATCTCTGGCAGAATGTCCGGTAGCTAAAATGACAGCTTTGGTTTCAATGGTAGTTTCTGATTCGGTGCCAGCTGTATCTTTATAACGGACTCCGCATATACGTTTTCCCTTTAGTTCAAATCCGGTAAAACGAGCGGAAAACAAAATAGTTCCACCTGCATCTTCAATAGCTTTTCGCATCGACTCAATGATTCCGGGCAACTTGTTCGTTCCGATATGAGGATGGGCATCAATTGCAATGTCGGGTGAAGCGCCAAACTGAATAAAAGTATCGAGGACATTTTTGATGTTACCTCGTTTATCAGATCGGGTATATAACTTGCCATCCGAATAAGTTCCTGCACCACCTTCTCCAAAACAGTAATTGGAATCGGGATTTACGATGCGTTTTTTATTCAGGTCAGCCAAGTCACGGCGACGTTCTTTCACATTTTTACCGCGTTCAACAATGATAGGTCGAAATCCCAGTTCAATGAGTCGGATGGCAGCAAATAGTCCGGCCGGACCACTTCCAATGACCACTACCGGTTCGCAATTCGTTACATTTTGTAATTGACGGGTGAATACAGTTGGTTCGGGTAATTCATTGGTGAAAAGATCAATTACCAGTCTCACTGTTATGTTCCTGCTTCTGGCATCGATAGATCTTTTCTTAATTACCAGCGCACTGATTTCAGTTGGTGATATTCCGGAAAGTGAGGCAGCCAGTGCTTTTACTTTTTGCTCATCAGCCGCCTCTTCGGGTGGAATAACAAGCTCAATGCTTTTAATCATGCAAAGGTTTTCGTTTTATTCGAAAGTGAAAGAGATCAGAAATATTTTGGATTTCAAAGAAGAGAGTGATGAAGAGAAAATTTTAGGATCATCGACCAATAGATTATTCAGACCATGATACATTTTTATTTCGGGTGCAAATTTGAATCGCTCAAGGTAAAAATCGAAGCCCAAGCCTATAGAATAACCGTAATCTTTACGTTTCAGTTTCACGAAATCTTTGTCGGCATTTTCAACTTTAGCCTGTGAAACCATGTCGATTGAATATTTGATCCCTGCAATTACATAGCCTCTGTAATTATTAATTCGTCTCGATTTAAATTTTAATTCCAGTGGAAATTCCAGAAAGGAAGATTCGATTTCTTTGGTGGTGACAACCAGTTTGCCATTCTCATAAAAGGTGTAATCGAGGTTTCGCTGTGAAAATGCCAGATCAGGCACAAAACGCAAATCGAAGTGTTCTCCCAATCGCAGGTTGCCGATAATTCCCAAATTAAATCCGGTTTGCGGTGCCGATTCCACGATGTATAGAGAATCTAAAGAATTGAAATTGCCGATTCTGCGAATGGTGAAATCGGTGGTGTTTATTCCTAATAAAAATCCAAAGTGAATTTTTTGCTTATCGTACTTAGGAAGATTTTCAACTTTACGCTCTTGGGAAAAAGATGTTAATGGAATGGATATTAAAAAGGAGAATAGTACGAAAAATATTTTCGTATATTTTATTAAGAGATTATTTGTGATTGATTTGATGGGGTTCAATTTTATTTGTTTTGTAATGGGCTGAAGCCCATTTTTATTGATATGGTGGCTTCCGCCTTTTTATGAAATGGACTGAAGCCCATTTTTATTATCACCCTTCGACTACGCTCAGAGCATGGTTTGCTTTTTGCAACTATTCACTGATCACTGATTACTGTTCACTTGTCACTTGCCACTTGTCACTTGTCACTTGTCACTTGTCACTTGTCACTTATCACCGCAATATACGGAGGCGATTCCAAATGTGAGTTTTTTTTGAGTTACATTTTTAAATCCTGCTTTGGTCATTCGGTCAATAAATGCCTGTCCGTCGGGGAAAACCTTCACAGATTCAGGCAAATACGTATAGGCACGGGCATCTTTCGAAACCAATTTGCCAATAATGGGCAAGATGAAACGGAAATAGAACCAGTAGAATTGTTTAACCGGAAAGGATTCGGGTCGTGAAAATTCGAGAACCACAAACCGGGACCCCGGTTGAAGGACCCGGAAGATGTCTGATAGTCCTTTGTCCAGATTCTCAAAATTACGAACACCAAATGCTACGATAGCAGCATCAAATGTGTTGTCGGGGAATGGCAAATTTTCGGAATCACCATAGGTGAGGGTGATTTTTTGGTCTAATCCCTTTTCTTGAATCTTTTTTCTTCCAACAGCAAGCATACCCTCAGAAATATCGACACCGGTAATTTTGCCTGGGTTGATGGAAAGTGCACTAATTGCAAAGTCACCTGTTCCGGTTGCTATATCCAGTAAATGTTTTGGAGGATTATTTTTCAGGTAAGCAATAGCCGTTTTGCGCCATCCTTTATCGATGCCCATAGAAAGCAAATGATTCAGAAAATCATATTTAGGCGAAATATTATCGAACATGAGAGCCACTTCACCTTTTTTGGTGTCTATTTTGCCACCATAAGGTGTTACTGGAGTGGTTGGTATGGTTGTTTTCATTCTATTTAGGCCTATGGTAAGTAAACAGTTTTAATCCTGTAACAGTTTATCCAACCATAAAATGTGCATTCGGGTAACGGTAGGCAACCGTCATTACTTTTTTACTGAGTGCGAATCCGATCGTGAGCGTACCAATACGTCCTACGAACATTGTAAATATCAGAATGAGCTTTGATCCGGTTGTCATGTCAGCTGTAATGCCTGTCGATAAACCAACTGTTCCAAATGCTGAGACTTCTTCAAATAGTAATCTGAGAATATCGGTACCAGGCTCTAATATAGAGAGAAAAAAAGTGGCTGTAAATACAAAAGAAGCTGAGAAAATAAAGATTGAAAATGCTTTATTCAATAGTTCCCAGGCAATGTTGTGCCGGAATAATTCGAGATTACGTTTTCCCCGCAAGGTGGCAATTGCCGATACCATGATAAGTGTAAAAGTTGAAGTTTTAATACCACCTCCTGTTGAGCCTGATGATGCTCCAATGAACATCAGGAAGATCATGAGGATTAAGGTGGGGACACTCAATAATGACATATCAACAGAATTAAATCCGGCAGTACGGCAGGTGATTGATTGAAATACACTGGTTATGCCTGCTTCAAAATAGTTTTGTCCGGTGAGTGTATTGTCCTTTTCAATTAAATAAAAGATAATACCTCCAAAAGCAATTAGGATGATTGAGCTATACAAAGAAATCTGAGAGCTTAATTGCAATTTTTTCCAGGGAAGGCGCATGCGTTCTTTCATGGCACTTATTCCAAAAACATCTCTGATGGTAGAGAAACCTAAACTGCCAAAGAAAATTAATCCCCCAATCGCCAAATGTAAAATGTAAGAATGTCGTACTAAAGGTTCATATAGTCCGTTGGTGAAAAGCGAAAATCCTGCGTTATTGAATGCTGAAACAGAATGGAAAATTGAATAATACAATTTTTGACTGTCGGAAGTGAAGTTTATGGACGAGTCCCACAAAGAGTAAAGCACAACGGTTCCAATTCCTTCAATCACGACGGTGAGAAAAATAATTTGACGGAGTAGTGCTTTAGCATCAAACAAAGATCCGGAGCTAAAAAAATCCTGCATCATGGAGTGGTGTTTAATGCCGGCACCTTTAGAATATAAGGAAGCAAAAAATGTGGCGAAGGAAATGATATTCAACCCACCCAATTGTATCAGTACCAGAATTACCAACTGGCCTTTGAAAGAGAAGTAAGTTGCTGTGTCAACAACAATTAATCCGGTTACACAACTTGCACTTGTTGAAGTGAACAGGGCAGTCATCCAGTCAGATCCCAGATGGTCTGTAGTCATTTCAGGAAGCATGAGTAGCAAAGTTCCACCACCAATTAATATCACAAAGCTGATGATGAACATAGTACTGGCCTCCAGTTTTATCAGATCGATGAATGTACTCACCTTAGCCAGATCAATTACCAACAATATGAGCAATATAAATTGTAATATTAAGTGGTAAACAACAATGAACCCTCCAAATCCTAAGACATTTAATATGCTTTGCACTAATGGCGTGTTGAACAATAAGGTGCTGATGGCTTCAATTACCAGCAACGAAATCAAGGTCAGTTCAAGCCAGGTGGTTTTAAGGAATTTCCGCGGCTCAAAAGTGTACAGAAAACGAACCAGATAATTTAGCATATAAAATCCGAAAAGAAATTTCATGAAGAAAATTTCTACTTTCCGACTTTCATCATTTTGTGGGAAACCAATGCTGTAGATCAAAAGTGCAATTGCCATCACCGCCACCAAAGAACTTTGGATCCGGAACAGCAGCATTACTGTTTCTTTGCTTCTAAATAATTTTAAATTTACCTTCTCCCTGAATATATCTATCGACATCAGCCGTTAATTTAGGGGTTCGAAAATTTTTGAGGCGACAGCTTCAGCCAGTAATGTTTCTTTGTTCACCGGAACAACACCAATCATTTCACATACCAGTCCGCCTGCGAGATTCGACAAGGCGGCCACTGTTTGCATGTGAAGTCCCGCAGCAATACATAAAGAAGCAATGCTTATAACAGTGTCGCCTGCTCCGGAGACATCCGATACATTTCTTACATGAGCAGGAATGAGGAGCGATTCTTTTTCAGAAGCAATGTAAACACCGGCTTCGGAAAGCGTGACCATCATCATTTCAATGGACTGCTTTTTCAGAAAAGGTTTAACAATTGCATCCAAAGCTTCTTTAGAGATTTTTTCTATCGTATTGTTGGTGCCTGATTTCAGCTCGAGTAAATTTGGTTTAAACAATTTTACATTTTTATAACTGCTGAAATTTACTTTTTTAGGATCTACAGTAACCGGAATAGAGCGGGAAGCTGCTGCTGCAATAAGTTGATCAATTACCAATGGCGTGAGCACTCCCTTGTCGTAATCTTCGAAAATTATGACGTTAGGCTTTTCCGAATCCATCAATGAAATACACGAATCAATAAACTGTGTCGCAGTTATCCCGTCAAGCGGGGATATTTGTTCCTCATCAACACGAAGTAATTGATGATTATTTCCAATGACCCGTGTTTTAACCGTAGTAACTCTGTTAGGTGATTGAATGATACCTTTAGAGTCTAAGTTTTTAGCTTTTAACTGATCTAAAAATCGGTGTCCGCCATCATCATTACCGGTGACTGAGCAAAGAATAGCTGTGGCTCCCATTTCATTAATATTGATGGCCACATTGGCTGCACCACCCGGACGATTGTCGCGGCTTGTGATATGCACCACGGGAACAGGTGCCTCAGGCGAAATGCGGTCGACTTTCCCGAAAAGGTAGGAGTCGGTCATTACATCCCCAATTACCATGACTTTCAGTCTGGTAAATGCATCAAAAATTGAAGGAAGATTGGTTTTGTTTTCCACTTAATTGACCTTGCAGGCGCAAAGGTAATTGAAAAACGGTATCAATGAAGTTTTGAGAGGCTCTCTTTTACGCGTGTAAGTGCTTTTACCAGGATTTCATCAGATGTTGCATACGATAACCGGATGCACCGGGGATCACCAAAAGCTTCTCCAGTAACCATGGAAACACCACAGTCATTCAGCAAATACATACACAAATCGGTTGCATTCTGAATTGTAGTATGACCGTCTCTTTTGCCAAAAAATGCACTTACATCCGGAAATACATAGAATGCACCCATGGGAATGTTGACTTTTAATCCCGGAATTTCTTTCAACATCTTCACCACCAAATCCCTTCTTCTGAGATAGGTAGTTCGCATAGCATCATAAAATTCTGTACCTGAGCGCAGTGCTGCAGTTGCTGCTTTCTGGGAAATGGAGCTGGTTCCGGATGTAAACTGGCCCTGCATCTTATCGCATGCCTGAGCAATCCATTTGGGTGCTCCAATGTATCCAATGCGCCATCCTGTCATTGCATATCCTTTCGAAACACCATTTACGATGATCACCTGATCTTTTATAAAATCGAATTGTGCGATGCTCTCATGTTTCCCGCTGAAGTTGATGTGCTCATAAATTTCATCGGAAATAATGTACAATTCCTTGTATTCCGCCAAAACCCGCGCCAATCCTTCAAGTTCCGATTTCGTGTAAACTGTTCCAGATGGATTACATGGGGATGAAAAAATGAACATTCTGGTTTTAGGAGTGATTGCTTTCCGCAGTTGCTCCGGAGTTATTTTGTAATCACTTTCAACATTCGAATCAATATAAACCGGCACTCCTTCGGCTAGTTTTATCATTTGCGTATAGCTCACCCAATATGGTGCGGGTACAATAACCTCTTCGCCAGGGTTAACCAGACT
>CAUJFJ010000299.1 GCA_963169675.1 Bacteroidota bacterium | reverse complement strand
CTTCTCTGCCCATTGATCTGTAGAAAAAAGATCAGGTAAGAATACAGTGAAACGGGTAAAGCTGTCCGAGTCGGCAGAGACTTCAATGTAACCACCCAGCCGGTCAATGGCATTCTTCACCACATAAAGTCCCAGGCCATTGCTTTTGGAATTGTTGTTTCCTTTATTAAACATCATGAAAATATTCCCACGGGTTTTTTCATCAAATCCAACTCCGTTATCCGTGATTTCAATCTTTACTCCATGCATAAAATCATGGATGTGAACCTCTATGAAATCATCTTCGCAATTTTTTCGGTATCGGATAGCATTGTCGATTAGGTTGTGAAGAACCGATGACAATAATTTTTTATCCGTTCGAAGTTCTTTACTCGTATCAACACTTATTTTCTTGGTAATTGTGCCGAAACCTGATGTCGATTCAAAACCATTTAAAACAAAATCTAATTCTGTTTTGAAATTTATTTGTTCCGGATATATTTTTTCGCGTTTAATCCTTACCACATTGAGTAATTCATTCAACATCCTGTCGAGCTTTTCGGCAGAATGACGAATCATGTTCACACATGGTGTGGCAGATGTTCCTTCGTTTTCCTTTTCTAAAAGCTGAATCAATCCCAAAATAGATGATAAAGGTCCTTTTAAATCGTGTGATGATTTATAAATAAAAGTATTCAGTTCGCGCTGTGCCAACTGAAGTTTTTCTTCTGTTGATTTACGATCGGTAATATCAGAATAAGTAACGAGAATTCCTGTTAGCATCCCTGTTTCATCTCTTGTAACAGAGCAGTTAATCATACACCACTTGCGTTGTGAATTCCGTGTGTGAATCTGTATTTCATACTGACAAGCAGCATTTGTCTGCGATTTTTCCGTTCCTGCTTCTTCGTAAATCAGTTCGAGCAATGTTTCCGGGAAAAGCTGATAGGGAACTTTTTTACCTGTTAAATCTTCCAGAGTAAATCCGGTGATTTCCAAAAATCTTTTATTGGCAAATTTTACCAATCCACTTCTGTGAATGTATAGCAAGCCTTCATTCATCGTCTCCAGCAGGTTTTCATAATCCTGTTCCCGCTTGCGAATAGTTGCTTCGGCCTGCTTTTGTGCTGTAATTTCTGTATGTGTAAGTAAGGTTCCTCCAATTTGTCCGGTATCATCCAGCAAAGGTGTGCCTTTAACTTTAAACCAAACAACATCACCCGACTTCGATTTAAAGTGAATCTCTACCGGATTCATATCATTCAGTAATTCACCAACGATATTTTTGCCGTGAAATGGATCATTCTTATCTAATAAATCACCAAATCGTTTTCCGGTGAGTTCTGTTTCTTCAAAACCTGTGGTCTCTATAAACTTGCGATTTGCAAATTGAACCAGTCCGTCATTATCAACAAACATTACTCCTTCATTAATGGTTTCAAGAAGTAACCGGTAAGCATGTTCCGATTTTCGAATTCGTTTTTCAGCTCGTTTACGTTGATCAATGTTTCGCGCAAAAAAGGAAACTCCTGTGATTTGTTGTTGAAGTGATTTTATTGGATTGACCGATAATTCTATATCGTGTCTGGTATCGGTAAAGTTAAGCGTGGTCTCAACCCGAAATTGTTCGCCATTCAATGCGCGTCGAAAAATCTCTGCAAACCAGTCTTTGTATGCTGCCGGTAACGAGTTTCGCATATTATCGCCAATTGCAGGTCGCTTGCCGGTTAGCAACTCAAAGCTTTCACAGAAACGTGTGTTAATGGTGATGTAGTTGAAGTCGCTATCGACAGCCCAAATACTGTCTTTGGTATTTTCAATCAAAGCATCATTGTTGGCTTTCGAATACAACAACTGCTTCTCAATGGCTTTTCGCTCTTTTGAATAAATGATCGATCTGGCTATGAGGGCAGGGGTGATATCCTTTTTCATCAGATAGTCCTGTGCCCCGTTTCGGATGGCCTCTATGGCTTTCGATTCATCCTCATCTCCGGTAAGAATAACAACCGGAATCTCCGGGTAACGGGAATGAATTACCTCAAATGTCTTCAGTCCATCACTATCCGGTAAATGTAAATCCAGAAAAAGAATGTCCGGAGTTGATTGGCCCAAAGTGTCCAATGCTTCCTGCAAATTCATGGCAACCAAAATCAACCCAATATCAGCTGGAGCATGTCCCAGCATTTGCTGAAATATGTTGACATCCAACGGATTATCTTCTACAAGTAGAATTTTTTGGTTCATGGAATAAGCGATCAGACTACCTTTTAACCGGCAATCAAAATTCAAATGACCTCCCTTTAACGTTGATTACCAGTGCAAAAGTTACACGATCGGCATGATGATGTCAGCTGATTTTTTCAGCTATAAAGCGGTAAAGGTTAAAGCCGGGAAGTGCTGATGCTTCTATGAGTTCAGCTTTAAAATTTTCGAAACGTTGTTTTTTCAGCAATTGCTGTGAGGCGACCCGAAGTGCACGCTGGTATAAAAGCTCCTCTTTGTGTGTCGACTGCTTGCCTGAAACCTGAATATGTTGGTTAATTTGGTTAAACAGTTCTTCAATCCCAACCCCACTGAAAGCTACAGTTTTAAGTACGGGGATGGTCCATCCGCTATAAGGGCGCTCATGCAAAGTGGTTTGAAGCGACCTTACCAGTTTATCGGCGCCTTCACGATCCGATTTATTGACTACGAAGAGATCGGCAATCTCCATGATACCCGATTTGATGGTCTGAATTTCATCTCCCGATTCAGGAACAAAAACTACCACAGTTGTATCAGCCAAGGAGGCAATTTCAATTTCACTCTGTCCAACTCCAACTGTTTCTATCAGAATCATATCGAAGCCTGCAGCTTTGAGCAAATCCGTAATTTCAATGGTTTTAGCCGATAATCCTCCTAAAGCACCGCGGGTGGCAAGTGACCTGATAAAAATACCCGGATTGTTAAAGTGTTCTGTCATCCGAAGTCTGTCACCCAAAAGCGAGCCTTTGGTAAACGGAGAGGTAGGATCAACAGCCAGAATAGCAACATTCAGCTTTTGATGTTCTGAAATCCATCCGGCCAACGCACTTACCAGCGTACTCTTGCCTGCTCCCGGTGGTCCAGTTATGCCTATTACAGGTATTTCCTTACGGGGATGAATTTGTCGCAGTATGGAATCACTGCCTTCTGAATCATTTTCAACCAGTGAAATGCATCTCGCCAGGGCCCGTCGGTCGCCCTGATGCAATTGTTCTAAAAGTGAGGTTATTTGTTGTTCTGTCATGATTCAGATGCGAAAAATACTGATAAATGATGAGTTTTTCGCTTTATGATATTTGCCTGAAATCAGGAGTTTTGACTGTTGAAGTATCTGCGATGATAATTTATTTGTCCCAGATGGTAGCAAAGATGGCCTGTCAGGTGCAGCAATGCAAAAGCAGTCTCACGTGTCTGACCACCAATCTCCTTGGGGAAGGGAGCGCTCATTCTTTCCGGGTCCAATTGGTAAAAGGCGTGGGTTACTTCACTAATGCACGTTTCAAGTAGGGCATTTAATGTTGCCAAGGGCACATTCCGCGAATTAAATTCTGCTTCTCTTTCCCGGATATATCCTGAATTTCCCAGCTCCGCACCAATAAAATGACGCAGGTTTCCAATCAGGTGCAAGGCCAGGTTGCCGCCCGTATTGGTAGTTCCCGGCAATGGCTGCCACATGGTTGCTTCATTGGTATAACTATTTATTTCATCTTTAAGTTTTTGCAGATCCCGAAGAATAATAGTTTGAAAGTGAAGTTGCATCATAACCGAACGTTTTGGATTCCTGCAAAAGTAAACTCTTTTCAGCTATGGAAGCGAAGAAATCAGGCAAATAAAAACAGATTGAATAGCATAATATTGTGTGGAAGTCGTTTGGGTTTTATTTACTTTGTGATCCTCAAATTATGATCCGGATTTCAGTTGCCATTTTAACCTTCAACGAAGAACGCAATATCAGGCGTTGTATCGATAGCGTGCAGGCTGTTGCGGATGAGATTGTGGTCGTTGATTCTTATTCGTCAGATGCTACCATTTCCATTTGCGAATCAATGGGAGTGAAAGTGGTGCAAAATGCCTTTGGCGGATATATTGAACAGAAGAATTTTGCAATTACCTGCTGTGCCAATCAACATATTCTTTCATTGGATGCCGATGAAGCACTTTCAGAGGAACTCATGGAGTCGATCCAACAGGTAAAAGAAAACTGGAAAGCGGATGGTTATGCCATGAACAGATTGACCAATTATTGTGGCTCCTGGATTTATCATTCAGGTTGGTACCCCGACCGTAAACTGCGGTTGTTCGATCGCAGTAAAGCCGCGTGGGGAGGAGTAAATCCACACGACAAACTGGAAATGGTGCCGGGCAGTGTTACTGAACAGCTAAATGGTGATTTGCTGCATTACAGTTATTATTCCGTTGAGGAACATAAGGCACAGGTTGCTAAATTTGCAGATATTGCCGCTCTGGCAATGCATAAAAAGGGGTTACGGTCAGATGTGCTGAAGATCATCTATAAACCAATTGCCCGTTTCATGCGTTCCTATATCGTAAAAGCAGGTTTTCTGGATGGGAAAAACGGATTGATCATTGCAGTGCAAACAGCCCGTGGATCCTTTCTTCGATATTCTAAATTATTAAAGCTTCAAAAAAATAAATGAATTCACATAAAGCTCCGGAGTTTTCAGTACTGCACGTTGCAACAGCATTTTCATGGCGTGGTGGTGAGCAACAGGTTGCTTATCTGACTTCGGAATTGAAACGACTTGGCATCAGACAGTACATTTTGTGCACTGCAGGTTCTGCCATGGAAGAGTATTGCAGAACCTGCCACATTCCATTTTTTACCAGTCCCAAACGTTCCTCATTCGATATTTCTTTCGCTCAAAAAATTAAAAAACTTTGTGCAGGAAATTCTATCCAACTGGTTCATGCACATGATTCACACGCGCATACATTTGCCATTTATGCTGCAGTTTTATTCGGCAATAAAGCAAAAATCATTGTCAGCCGCCGGGTCGATTTTAAAGTCAGCAAAAACATACTTTCAAAATTCAAATACAATCACAGTGCTGTAGCACGGATACTATGTGTATCCGATAAAATTCGTGAAATAACTTCAGAGGCAGTTAATGATCAGGCAAAACTGGTTACCGTTCATTCCGGAATTGATGCATCCCGGTTTACCGGAAAAGTAAATACTGGCATATTGCACCGTGAATTTTCTTTAGCTCCGGGAACAAAAATTGTTGCTAATGTTGCAGCGCTTGCTCCTCATAAAGATTATCCAACCTTTCTCAGAACTGTTGCAATTTTAAAACAGAAATTTAAAGATGTAGCCTTTTTTATTATTGGAGATGGTCCCGAAAATGAGAAGATTGATAACATGATTACCGAAATGCAATTGAGTGAGGTGGTGTATTGTACCGGATTCAGAACCGATATTCCAGATATTCTCCCTGAACTTGATGTGATGCTGATTACATCTGAAACGGAAGGATTGGGAACAGCAATTCTTGATGCTTTTGCCTGTAAAGTCCCTGTTGTAGCAACTGCCGCCGGTGGCATTCCTGAAATTGTTATTCATCAGCAAACCGGATTACTCGCTGCTGTAGCAGATGCTTCTGGACTTGCAGATGCCGTTACGAATTTATTAGCCGATACCAGTTTGCGGAATTCGTTGATTGCAGGTGCAACAGCGCATTTGCAGAATTTTTCGCGTGAAGCAACAGCAGCAAAAACCTTACGGGAATATCTGGCTGTTACCGGAAGTCAACTATGAGCAAATTCGGTGCACATATCGATTCTATTCTTGCTACCATGCCCGATGCTCCGGGCATCTACCAGTTTTTTAATAAAGCATCACAGATTATTTATGTTGGTAAAGCAAAAAATCTTAAGAAAAGAGTTTATAGCTATTTTGCAAAAGAAGTGCACGACAGTGGCAAGACCACCATTCTTGTTAAACAAATTGAAGATATCCGCTATCTGGTAGTTGAAACAGAACAGGATGCATTGTTGCTCGAGAATAACTTAATTAAGAAACATCAGCCGCGATACAATGTTTTATTGAAAGATGATAAAACATTTCCATGGATTTGTATCAAGAAGGAAAGATTTCCCAGAGTCTTTACCACCCGTAAGTTTATTAAAGATGGCTCCCAGTATTTTGGTCCGTACACCAATGTTAAAATGGTTTACACCTTACTGGAACTGGTCGGAGCTTTATTCAAATTGCGGAACTGTAATTTGTTACTTTCAGAGGAAAATATAGCTGCCGGAAAATTTCGGGTTTGTCTCGAATATCATGTTGGGAATTGTCTGGGACCCTGCGAATCACATCAGTCTGAAAGCGATTACCAGGCTGCAATCAAACAGATTCGGGAAATTTTAAAAGGAAATATCAATACCGTGCTAGGCTATCTCGAAGAGCTGATGCAACAATATGCTTCCGGTTATGAGTATGAACAAGCTCAACTGATAAAAGAAAAAATTCAGATGCTCGAACAGTATCGTAGCAAATCGGTTGTTGTAAGTTCATCTATTCACAATGTGGATGTATTTTCTATTATCAATAAAGAAAAAGTTGCTTATGTTAATTTTTTGAAAATTATAAATGGTGCCATTATTCAGACACACACTTTGGAGATGCGTAAGAAACTCGACGAAACGGATGCCGAGCTCCTGGAACTGGCAATCATTGAACTCAGAAACCGTTATCACAGTGATGCCCGCGAAGTTCTGGTGAATACAGAGCTGGAATTGGAGCTGGAAGGAGTGATATTCGTGGTTCCGAAAATTGGTGATAAGAAACATTTGATAAGCCTGAGCCTGAAAAATCTTTTCTATTACATCCGGGAACAGGAAACTAAAATGGATAAGCTCGATCCGGAACATCGAATCGACAGACTGATGAATCAGATGAAAACTGATTTGCGGATGAAGGAACAACCGAGACTTATTGAATGCTTCGATAACTCAAATATTCAGGGAGCTTTTCCAGTTGCTGCTATGTCGGTTTTCAGAGATGGTAAACCTGCTAAAAGTGAATACCGCCACTTTAACATCAAAACAGTTGAAGGTCCCAACGATTTTGCTTCTATGGAGGAAGTAATTGAAAGAAGATATTCCCGGGTAATGGAAGAAAATCTGGAATTGCCGCAATTAATTGTTATCGATGGTGGCAAAGGCCAATTGTCGGCTGCTGTGACCAGTTTGAAGAAAGTGGGTGTATATGGAAAAGTGACGGTGATAGGAATTGCCAAGAAGCTGGAAGAAATTTATTTTCCGGAAGATTCTGTTCCGATTTACCTCGATAAAAAAGGAGAGACACTGCGGATTATTCAGCAAGCACGGGATGAGGTGCATCGCTTCGGAATTACACATCATAGAAATCGCAGAAGTAAATCGATTACGGCAACAGGTCTTTCAGAAATAAAAGGTGTTGGCTCAACAACAGCAACCGATGTATTGCGTCATTTTCGCTCCCTGAAGAGAGTTCGTGAAGCAACTCTTAGTGAATTGGAAGAGGTGGTAGGTAAATCGAAAGCGCAGTTAATTTTTAATCATTTCCATCCGCAGGAATTGCCACCTGATGTTGCTTAAAAGGTAACTGAAACCGGCTTACCAAAGGGACTGCTTTTTCCACTCAAATCGACATGAGAAATGCGGTACCATGTTTCCGGTTTAAAAGTGCCATTATCGATAAATGAATATTTGGATGACGTTGTACCATTTCTGTTATCTTTCACATAACCTGCAAATTCAAATTGCGAACCGTTTTTAGAACGTTCAATCATGAAATAGTTGCCATCCGGATTTCCGGGTGCTGTCCACATTAAACGAACCACATTTCGCTCTTTAAGCACAGTAATTTTATCTGCCATAACCGGCTCCTGTGATTGAGAGGCTTCCCCCTCGAATGCGCGGACACAAGCGGTGAGGTCACCGTTGGAGATGCGCCAGTACTCATCAGCTTCATCACATACCAAAGCAATACGCAACTTGAAATTGCTGTTTGATGGCACTTCAATAGAGTCTTTATAATTGATAACTCCTTCCACCTGATCGCCACGCAGCGTTTTGGTGGTGGTTATTTTTCCATCTACATAATAGAATATCCAGGCGAAATCCTTCTCGTCAAGAGTACCACTATTCGTTAATCGCATCCGGATATCGATTCGGCGAGGCTGTTTTTCGGGACTTTCACCTGTATTTAAAATAGGCGAATAAAAGTTGCACGAGTTTTTGTTAACGGTCCAGTCGCTGCCTTCCTGAGTTCCACAGGAAGTAGAGTAGGACGCCTTGTCGCTGATATTGAACCGGTAAACCTGGCTGCAATCCTGACTAACCCCCAAAACGGGGATCAAAAATGTGAATAGTAGTGTTTTAAAGGGTTTCATCCGCTTTTTTGGGTTTTGGTTATAAACTTGTACGTTCAGGCAGCCTCTTTGTTGCCTGGTTTTACCATAGAATTGTAGTATTCTTCAGATTCTGCCACCGGAAACCTTTTGATGGCAAAAAATCATTAAATTCGCATATCCAACCGTCTTTTATTTACGTTGTAAATTGGAATATGACAAATTGTAAATCATTGATACTGCAAATATCCAGGATATTTATAGCTGTTCTGACAGCCCTTTTCATGATAATACCAACAGAGTTATCAGCACAATTCTATCAGGGTTACCAGATGGATTTTGGCAAAAACAGGGTTCAGTACAATGATTTTTACTGGACTTTCTACCGTTTTAAGAACTTCGACACCTATTTTTATGTCGGGGGCAAGGACTTGGCCGAATTTGTCGGGCGCACCGCGGATGGCGAAATTGAGGAGGTTGAGAAACTCTTTGATTACCGGACAAATGGGCGGCTGCAGTTCATGATTTTTAACCGCTATTCCGATCTGAAGCAAACCAATATTGGTCTTGAAGGCGATGAAATGATGGGAAATACCGGTGGACTGACCCGGGTTCTGGGGAATAAAGTGCTCATTTATTTTGATGGTGATCACGAACACCTGCGCCAGCAAATCAGAGCCGGAGTAGCTCAGGTACTCTTCCATCAGCTGTTGTATGGCGGTAATATAAAAGATCGTTTGCAGACTGCCGTGCTGCTTACAATTCCACCCTGGTTTGAACAAGGACTGATTTCGTATGTCGCCAAAGGTTGGAGTGTTGAACAGGATAATCAGATGCGGGATGGAATTCTATCCGGAAAATATACCCGTTTTAACCGGTTGCTGGAAGGTGAAAGTGAATTTGCCGGACATTCTATGTGGCATTATATAGCCCAAACATACGGTACCACTTCCATTGCAAATTTGCTCTACATGACCCGCATAAACCGAAGCATTGAAAGCGGGTTTAACTATGTGCTTGGTGTGAACTTGAAGCGACTCACTTCTAATTGGCTGTTGTATAATCAGAAATATTACCAGAATGATGAGAAAGGCCGCAGCTTACCTTCCGGTGAAATGGTGGTTGGAAAGCCTAAATCGGGTCGCATTTACAGCAATTTAAGAGTCAGTCCCGATGGGAATCTTGCATCCTATGTCACTAACGATATGGGTAAATATAAAGTCTTTATTGCCGACCTGAAAAAGGGTAAATCGAAACGTGTTGCTAAAGGTGGCTATAAATCGAATCAGCAAAAAGCAGACTTGAGTTTTCCATTGGTAGCATGGCATCCATCCGGCCAGTACCTTACAGTGATGAAGGAGAAGAAAGGGAAAATATGGATGGATTACCATAAGCCGGGAAAAAGGAAGGCAGAAAAAAATAAGTTTTTTTATTTTGATAAAGTGCTCGACTTCAGTTATGCTCCCAATGGTCAGGATATTGTGTTGTCGGGAATTCAAAATGGACAATCCGATATTTTTGTCTTTAATGTGAGAAGTAAAACATCGCAGAATTTAACCGAAGATCTTTATGATGATATGGATCCTGTCTTTTCTGCTGATGGAAAACATATTTATTTTTCTTCTGCCAGAACAAATGATTCCCTGGGCATAGATATTGACCGGTCGCTTTCTGCTGCCACTAATTTCGATATTTTCCAAATGGATTTTTCGCCTCGTTCAAAAGTTTTAAAGCGAATTACATCTACACCACTGGCAAATGAAATTCATCCGTTGCCACTCGATTCAGGAAGATTATTTTACCTGAGTGATGCCAATGGAATTTACAACCGTTATGTGGCTGGTATCGACAGCGTGATTTCGTTTATTGATACCACAGAACATTACCGGTATACGGTGCAAAATTTTCCGCAGTCTGATTTTTCAAGAAATATTGATGATCACGATATCAGTTTCCGCAGAAATAAATATGCATCGATGCATTTTGCCGATGGCAAGTATAGATTGCAGGTAGCGCCAATGCCTGCTATAACGAATGATCAGGCATTTTCTCCTGCAAACACACAGTTGCGTCAACTAAGTGCAAAGTCTTATCTTAAAGATAAGCGAAATCCTTCTCAGCCAAAAGCAGCCGTGGTAGCACCCGGTACACCAGCTTCCGGAACTCCTGCTGATTCTTCCAAAATTGACATCGACAATTATGTGTTTCAGAGTGAATTCATGAAACCCAAACCTAAGAAGGAACCTAAAAAAGAGATACTCCCCGATCCGGCTGCAGCCGCGGATACTTCTTTAGTTCCAACAGGCAAATCGGTTTCAGTTGCCAATCCCGATTCATTCATGTTGCCTAAACAGCGCAATTATGATATTGCCTTCAGTACCGATTATTTTATTACCCAACTCGATAACAGTCTGCAGAATTCCACTTATCAGGCATTCACCGGCGATGCATTTTATTTTGATCCGGGTTTAAATGTTTTGATTCGCATTGGTGTGAATGATCTGATGAACGATTATAAAATTACCGGAGGCTTCCGTCTTTCAGGAGATTTGAATTCCAATGAATATTTTGTCAGTTATGATAATCTGAAAAAACGAGTCGATAAATCAATTAGTTTTTACAGACAGGCTAGAGAATATATTTCAGGATTTTCATATTTGAAAGTTCATACGCATGAAGGAAAAGGACAGCTTCGTTTTCCATTTAATGATTTAGCTTCTTTACGCGGATCACTATCATTCCGGACTGATCGTATTACAACTCTATCTACCGACATCGCAACATTGAGTGAGCCTACAGTTAATAATTACTGGGGAAGTGCCAAGGTTGAATATGTCTATGATAACACACTCAATAAGGGTTTGAATTTATGGAATGGGTTGCGTTATAAATTATTTGCAGAAACATTCCGTCAGATTGACAAAGAAAAAACCTGGCTTGGTGTTGTTGGTGTTGATGCAAGATATTATTTAAAACTTCATCGTCAGTTAATACTTGCTTCCAGATTTGCTGCTTCAACTTCATTCGGTGATCAGAAATTAGTTTATTACCTCGGTTCTCAGGATAATGCTATCATTCCAACCGATATTTTTGATTACTCCATTCCAATTGATCAGACTCAGAATTATGGATTTCAGGCAATCGCAACCAACATGAGGGGCTTTATACAGAACATTCGTAATGGAAACAGTTTTGCTCTTATCAATAATGAATTGCGATTCCCTGTGTTTCAATATTTATTAAATAAACCAATTCGCTCCGATTTCATTCGTAATTTCCAGATTGTTGGATTCTTAGATGTAGGAACTGCCTGGACGGGCAAAAGTCCCTATGCCAATGATAATTCATTTAACACCGAAGTGCTGAATGGTAATCCTGTAACAGTAATTCTCGACAGGCAAGTTGATCCTATTGTTGCAGGTTTTGGTGGTGGTATCAGAAGCAGGTTGTTCGGATATTTCATTCGATCAGACTGGGGCTGGGGATATGAAGACGGTGTTGTTCGTGAACCTATATTCTACCTTTCATTGGGTCTCGATTTTTAATAGTTACTATTTCAACTCTCATTATGCATCAAAAAATAAAATCACTTGCCTCCGGTTATCTGAATGATGTAATCGGGTTGCGTCGGCATTTACATCAGAATCCGGAACTTTCTTTTAAAGAATTTAAAACTGCAGAGTTTGTCTGGAACCAACTCGATGCGATTGGAATTACCGATAAGCAGAAGTTAGCAGGAACAGGAATTGTAGCACTGATTAAAGGACGCAATGCTGATAAAAAAACGGTTGCTTTGCGTGCCGATATGGATGCATTGCCAATTATTGAAGCGAATGAAGTTCCCTATAAATCTCAGAATATTGGTGTGATGCATGCCTGTGGCCATGATGCTCATACGGCTTCACTTTTAGGTGCTGCAAGAATTTTGAATGATCTGAAAAATGATTTTGAAGGAACCATTAAACTTATTTTTCAACCCGGTGAAGAAAAGTTGCCCGGTGGAGCATCACTAATGATAAAAGAAGGTGTGTTACAAAATCCAGCACCTTCAGAAATTATTGGACAACATGTGATGCCATTGATTGATGCTGGTAAAGTTGGCTTTCGCTCCGGTATTTACATGGCATCTACCGATGAAATTTATGTTACGGTTAAAGGTAAAGGCGGTCATGGTGCCATGCCTCATCTGAATATTGATCCGGTTTTAATAGCGAGTCACATGATTGTTGCATTGCAACAAATTGTAAGTCGACACGCAAACCCTACCATGCCTAGTGTTTTATCTTTTGGTAAAGTAATTGCAAATGGTGCTACCAATGTAATTCCAAATGAAGTTTATCTGGAAGGAACATTCCGCACTCTCGATGAAAAATGGCGAACTGAAGCACACTCCCGAATTTTAAAATTGGCTACATCAGTTGTGGAGGGGATGGGAGGAACTGTTGATTTTGAAATTAGAAGAGGATATCCTGCATTGGTGAATAATCCCACGTTAACTGCAGCGGCCAGAAAAGGTGCTGAAGAATACTTAGGAAAAGAAAACGTTTTAGATCTTGATATTTGGATGGCAGCGGAAGATTTTGCTTTTTACTCACAACAAGCAGATGCATGTTTTTACCGCCTCGGCACCCGCAATGAATCGAGAGGCATTACCTCCTCGGTTCATACACCAACATTCGACATAGAAGAAAAATCTCTAGAAACAGGAATGGGACTCATGGCATATTTGGCTGTGAAGCAGTTGGGGTGATGTGCTGATTTGCTAATTTGCTAATGTGCTAATGCTTGCCCAGAGCGCAGTCGAGGGGTGCTGATTTTTGTTTCTGAGTAGAAAAATGTAACTGCACTTGATTTGGTGGTTCTTACCCTGAAGCGTGCTTTAGCTCTGCTTCAAGGGGGGTGGTTTGATGATTTGGTAATGGGTGTTCCTGAGTCAAAAAGATGTGACTGCACATTAGTTAAAAGTTAAAAGCGCTGCCCTGAGCTCAGCCGAATGGGCGTTGCCCTGAGCTCAGTCGAATGGGCGTTGCCCTGAGCGTAGTCGAAAGGGCGTTGCCCTGAGCGTAGTCGAACGGGCGTTGCCCTGAGCGTAGTCGAACGGGTGCCCAGAGTGAAGCCGAGGGGTAGTAATTTGATGATTCTTAATTTGAAAGTTTCTACTCAGCAATTGGAGCTGTTCTTAAAAAATGTTTGTTGCAGATTAAAAATGATAAACACAAAATTAAAAAATTAATAACGGTATTAGTTTTCTATTCAGAGTTCAGTGTTTTTCACTTTTAATTTTTAAGAATTATGTTTTTACCTATAAATATGTTTGCTCAAGAAAGTCTCCTTTCATCTTAAAAATGATTTATTTAAGATTGCCTAACAAGAATTGAAAAGTGAACATTGATACATTTCCTTATTCAATTTGTAATATTCAATATTTGTTATTCAATTTTTGAAGCTGCTATAGGAAACCAATTATTGTTCTGCCACTGACCTAAAATGCTGCCCGTCTTGATGTTCCATTTATTGAATATTGATTAACAAGAAGTGAGAATTGAATAATGACAATGAGGAACACAAAAATCCTTAATCCTTAATTTTTCATGCGCCCCATCTATAATTTATCATCTATAATCTATCATTTAAACAAAAGAGGCGCACTATCCAGTGCGCCTCTT
>CAUJFJ010000298.1 GCA_963169675.1 Bacteroidota bacterium | reverse complement strand
AAGTAAATCTTGCCCAACCTTACTTACACCATAAGGATGTAACGGTAACAAAGCGGCTTCTTCCTTCACAGGCGTGTTTTCAGGTGTTAGCGATGCACCGTATTCCGCACTCGAACAGGCAACCAAAACAACAGGGTCATAGTTCTTATCCAATTTGCGTGCAGACTTAACCGCTTCAAACACGTTTATTGTCCCGTTAACATTGGTGTCCATAGTTTCCTGTGGACGGTGCCAACTGACAGTCGGGTAACTTTGAGCTGCCAAATGGAATATTTTATCCGGTTTTAAATCGGTTATTATATCGTGTAAACGCTGGTAATAGCGCACATCACACTCAATCAAACTCGCCTTCCCGTGTATATCATGCATGTCGGTTGTAGGCTTATAAAACGTGCCCACAATATCACGCTCGCCCTGCGCATAATACATATCAATCATATGCGAACCCACCATGCCACAAGCGCCAGTAATTAGGATTTTCATTGTATTTTTTTGCAAATATCGGAAAAACCCATGCGCTATCTATCGTAAAAATCAACTTTTTGCCCATTTTTTTTGCAGAAATCCATTTGGGGGCATGCCGCATCAACATTTTGCTCCACCAACAACATCCCCGTGCGGCACCGTGCTTTCCATTCCAAGTCCTCGTCGCCTCCACTGCGTTACGGCTCCTGCGGGCTTTCCATTACAATCACTTGCCCGGGGTATTCCCATCAGAAACTACTGCTTCTAAAGGTTAATATCAGGTTAAATGTTATTTGTCTATGAATTGATTACAATCCTTTTTATTCTTATGATCAGGCTGCTTATTTACTGAAAGTAATGGATAAAATTTTCTTTACTATTGAAGAACCAATATGAAGATTATATGGCTGACTTTAAAAGACTTTACCTATAAAACAGTTTTCAGAAAAATGAAAAACACTTGAAAATAACGTGAAAAATATTTGTATATTTCAAAAGTAATTTGTATACTTGCTTAAGAATTAATGTAAGCCCTTATAAATTAACCCTTTTAAAAACAAGTTATACTAATGGAGCATTAAACTGCTCCATCAGAAAACACATGTCAACGTTAGTCGACTATCCTATCATCCCAGTTGACTACCTTAAGTATTTGCAATTGTAAATGGCGACAAGTTAATAATTGTTACCCCTCATATTTTATGTGAGTAGTATTTTATTTTGAAGAAAAATAAATTAAATAACTACGGTAAAAATTTTGAAATATGAAAATGTTCAAAAAACTGCCACATCTTCTAACGCAAATCGATTACAGAATAAGTATGTCTAACTACAAGTGTACCATACACGCTGTCGAGAGACTCAATAAACGAAGACGACGGTAGGGTTATATATTTTTACTGCACCTCCTTCCACTTATTTTAATCGTACTTTTTAAATTTACCAATCAATGAAAAACTCATTTTACCAAAATATATATATACGGAAAGCTACATTGCTTTTCGTCATACTTTGCACGATTACATTAATTTCAGCATCATTTACCGGTGACCATTTTCCAAATAAATTTTTTGCATTACATACCGGATTTATATCTCCTGTTCCTGATTCAATATACGAGGATTCTACTGATATATATCAATTCTATGACACTTCTTATTCTTATTCTGACGGTGGAGATTCAATTTATGTTATTGCCGACTCAATTTTTAATGATACCACATATGTTGATTCCACAATTATTGGTGGCCGATTGGGCAATTTCGGTTTGCCAGGTGCGAGTAAATTTAATAATATTAATAATAGTACAACTGCCAAGATTGGTCTAGGAACTATGCCAATTATCTGCGCACCTTTATTTGATGGAAGTGCACCTGAAATTACAAATAAAGGGCTATACGGAATTAATGTGTCAGGGATGTTTGATGATGCAACATGTCCAAACGATGGTAGTGCTACTGACCAGTGGCAGTGGCTAAGTGATTTGAGGCCTGAAGTAATACGTTTTCCGCATGGCGCAAATGGTAAGTTTATGCATTTATTACATACAGTGGGTGGCGCTCCAACCGATACTGCGGTAGGGTATGGATACGACTTAGCAGAATTGATTCGATATTTTGATGCTTCTGATGACAATACGACTAATCTAGTGCCAGGTCTCTATGGAACTATGGCTGCGGCAATCGCCGCAATTTCAACTCAAACGGTTGCCAATTTACCCGAGTGGAATACTTGGATGGACCCTTCGGTTGCGCAACAATTTGGACAATTTCTAGAGAAATGGGTTGTACAACAGACTCTTGCTGTTAGCGCAACAGACCATAGTAACTACCTGACAGATTTCATTAAATTAATTCGACAAATAGAAAATGGCAACCCGGGACATACCGTTAAAATTATTGTTTGCCTCAACATCATCAGTGAATCTTCAAGTGAGTGTGCGGCTATAGTTGAATTTTTGCGTTCTAATCCGCTTCACAATTGCACAGTAGTTGGAGTTGAACTTGGTAATGAATGCCCTAGCGACTTTCATTGGACCGTAATGGGTTTTGCACACTTTTCAGAACATGTAACTCCTCCTGGATGTAACGCAGCATTTAATGGTTCATATTGGAGTTTTATAAATGGAGAACCGTATGGAGAACCTTCGGCTCAAACAAGGTTAAATACTTTTTTAAATCCTGCAATGCAATTACAAGACGCTACTGGTCATTACTACAATCGAGATTTTATTAAGGCGTTTAAATATAATTTTCTAACAAATTGCAAAATCGGCATACCTGCAGAAGGAACATCAGGCGATGAGTTATCACCGCTACCCTTTTATTTTGGGGGTCCCGGCTGTCCGCGTGGAGCAAATGAATGGAATACAGATCTTATGTTACACAAAGAGGATGAAATCGCAACAATACCACCGGGACTCCCAAAGAAAAAATATGATGCAGTGATCTTGCATATTTATTTGGATGATAAACAAAATTGGGGAGCAATTGCAAATTTATTGAACGCAGCTCCCTATAACCCAAGATGGGATTTTGCAACCTATGACACTAGGTTGCAGTCAGCATTTAACGGAATTTTGTTTTTTGATCCAAGTAATCCAAATGACGTTGCTTCAGATAGTTTTATGGGATTTATTAAATACGGACATAAAGTAGCATGGGACGATTATCGAACTGTGTTTAATTTTACGCCAACCACTCCAACAGATAAAGTGAGAAAGGAATTATGGATGACAGAATACAATATTAAAACATCTGTTCCAGATGAGGGGTTACAACGAGGTGTTTATACCAATGGCTTTACACATGGGTTTGTATTGCAAGAATGGTTTTTGAAAAATATAAAGGTGAATTATGCAAGTGGATATAAGAAGAATTTTTTTACTTATGCCACCTATCAAAACTATGCAGGTGTTGGTGAAGATTTACTAACTGCAGCCGACAGACCACGAGAATTATATAATTACCTTTGCAAAAATTATTCGCCATACAATCTGGGAGGAGGCAACCCAAATAAAAGGGAATATTACATGAAACGAACCAGTTATTTCGTAATGTCTTTACTGAAAGAAATATCTGCGAAGAATTTAAAATATGTAAGAACTTTATATGTATCACCTGCTAGTAACCTCAATACGATGCCTACAATGTTTATCGACCCCGGTAATAATTATCTGTATATGTATTATTCCAATGTCAAATCAACTGAGCAGGATTATATAATCAACGGGGAAAACTTAGCAGGGTTATTTAGTCCAACGCCAATAATTTCATTTGGGACAGCATCTATTTACAGTGTTAAAGGAATTCAGTTATATTCTTGTTCTGGAAGCAATACACTTTTCGATCCATTGTTTAATACTGGTTATGCAAATCCAACTCCAACAGATAGGACATGCTATGATCCAGAAGTACTACCACCTTATTTGTATCCGATAGAAATACAAAATACTACATTTTCTGTAAATTCCCCAGATTGCGCATTAACGCCTTCTACCTTAGGAGGTTGTATTACTGTGCCACCCTATTCAGTTGGATATGTAAAAATACCTATTAATAAAAGTTACAAGATTGAAGCACCAAAAATTGCTGAGGAAAACAAAACAATTATTTACCCAAATCCAGCAAATACTTGGTTCTCATTTTATAGTTCTTTACAAGAAAGCGAAACAGGTTCAACTAAAGTTGAATTATTTACTTTAACTGGCAATTTAATACAAGCTGAAAATACTGTAAATAATGCCCCCATTAACATATCAGGCATCCCCTCAGGGATTTATTTAGTAAAAATATTTAAAAACGAAGAATTAGTATCCGTTCAAACTTTAATAAAAACAAATTGAAAAACAAAAAAATAAATTCAAAAGCATTTAACCTTGCAGGTTATGCTGCTTTAGCTGGTAGTTTCCTTGCCCTGAGCAAGGAAACTACTGCTCAGGCTGTGTATGTGGACATTAATCCGGATACAGTTTTAACTGGAACACCTTTCGCAGAAAATTTGGTGATTGAATTAAATGGCACAGTATTATTTGACTTTTTATTTGGTGCCCTGTCAGGAACATACTATGCTGATTGGTGTGAGTGTTTTCAATTTGAACAAATTGTAAACCTTAGTGGGACTGAAAGTAAAGTAGTTTACACTAATTATCAATTTACCAGCGACCAATATTTAGTTTCTGCTTTAGAACCTGGAGTAATTATTAATGCAGATTTGAATTTTCAAGACAATGATACCAAAATGGCCTACAAAGTTATTCCGGACTGGCCATTTTATTACGCCTTTGAAGGTGGAGCCTGGTTGCCTGAAACAATTGATAAATATATAGGCATACGATTTACCGATTCACTCGACTGCATGCATTATGGTTGGATTCGATGTAGTGTTGAAGACAATGGAACAAAACTAACTGTTAAAGATTACGCATACGAGACAAAATGTGATGTCGGTATTGTGGCCGGAGATACAATTGGTGATACTACTGTTCCAATAAATGAAATAAATAGTTTAGATGCTGTGGTATATAATTTTAATAAAGTGCTGAATATAAAAACTGACACCTATGATAACTGCACATGCATAATAAATTCGATTCAAGGTCAACAACTGTTACAGAGCGAATTAAGTGAAAATTTAACGCAAATTGATATGACAACATTTCCTGCTGGCATTTATATTGTCCGGCTTGTGCATCAAAACAGTGTGTTTGTTAAAGAGGTAACGATTCATTAATATAATGAAAGAATGGGTATTAAGAAATAAAGTTAAACTTGTTGAGCCTATGACAATAAATATAATTGTTTCTAAAAACATTGGAATAAATAACAAATTCTTGCCTCTATAGAATTTTTAAACAGTCTTATATTTTGAAACGAAGCTTCGTTAATGCTATTTTTAGAACAACTTTAAAAACAATCTTTTATTCGATTTGCATAAGCTGCTTTTCTTGGTTGTTAACCAAGAAATATTTGATATTGCCACCCATAGTTGGAATAGCTAAAGTGGTGCTCCCTCCTTCCGCAAAAGCAGAAACTGGAGAAGGGTAAATTATCAAATCAGTGACTAAATCAAGTTACTTTATTTTGATGAATGTTATTGATACTAAAGTTTCATTAAAGGATAGACGGGCAGTATAAATTCCTGCCGGAATATCTATTAGTGAAATGCTGGTATTAACTACATCCCAATCGCCAAAAAGCACAACTTGCCCTGTGGCGGAAATAATTTCAAATGAATATGATGTTAGCAGTACACAAGAGGTTAGCGTGTGTTTTTGACCAAAAAACCATAACAACCACCAGCCTCCCAATTACTAAATAACCAAAGCCGGGAGGAAGGCCCATTCGACAGCCCAAGCGAGTTTATCTACCGCATTTTAGGTAGTTTAAACTAACCTGCATCAGGTGGACTAAAGGTGGCTGAAACGAAATGAGAGAATGACACGAAGGAAGTTGGTCCCTGCAGGAGAATGAACGATATGAGTAAAGCTATCTTGGGACAATGGAGGCTGCGTGGGAGGCTAAATAACTGAGGTAAAATCATGACAAATGCTTAAAAACTAGTGTGCATAAAAGTTTTGCCTCAACTACTGTATTGTTTAGACGTGATTTTTTCATAGGCGGGGAGCAGAATTCCAGTCCTTTAAAAATAATTTTGTGGTTGCCCTGTAACTTTTACATAGGCATTGCATTATATATGCAAACAAACAACTAAATATGCGTTTACAATTTATCAAATTAATAGCCTGCTCAGTGTTCATCATAACGCTGGGTTCATGTGGCAGAGAAAAATGGCCTTGCATCGATGGTGTTGGCCCTGTAGTTACC
>CAUJFJ010000297.1 GCA_963169675.1 Bacteroidota bacterium | reverse complement strand
CTGGTTGTCGGAAAAGGAGCCGCTAGTGGGAAAGAGGAGGGTAAATTTTCAGCGTTGCTGGCTCCCCGTCAGCCGGATTGGGTTGCATCGCAGGGGTGTCGAAAGAGTCAACTGCGGTCCAAAGCTGTTGGACTTGGGTGAAAAGGGCGTTTATTCTTCCTATACGTTGACCCGATTAAGGTGTCAGCCCCTACTAAAAAAAATCTACTCAACACCTAACTGTAATTTTGCAGAACTAAGATGAATTTCATCTTGTGTTTCTAAAGCAAAATATCCATAAGCTAGAGGTGCGGCAGCAGCTCGTTCAACTGCTTGTTCAAACAGTTTATCCCATACTTCTCCACCTTGTTTTTCGTATGCCGCAATTAAATTTTTCAGACTTTCTTCACCGAAAACAGTAACGTGACCTGAAAAATCTTGTGCTATATCGCTGACTTGTGCAGTTGACCAATCAATAATTCCACAAACTTCTCCATTATGATGAGTAAGTGTATGACCTGCATACAAATCACCGTGAATGAATTTTGTAAAATTCGGCCATAAGGCATCATTATCCAGCCATTTTTGGTACCGAAGTTCTAATTCGGCATTTATCCCTAATTCAGATTTCACCAAAATCAATCTTTCAGAAATCTCATTTCTAACCTGTTCAGGTGTCAAAATTTTTAGATTATTACGAAGTACTTCTTCCGTAGGAATTGAATGAAGTTCTATAAGTGCTTTCGCTAATGATGGTATATAAAGGTCGTTTTCTTTAGACATATTCCAGGTTACTTCATAAGTCTCCGCATCATAAGTAAGTGCAGGTTTTCCATCGAGCAAAGGATAGGCTACCAGTTTTTCATTAGCTATACGCCAATCAGGAACTTGAACCGAAAGGTATTTCGACACCAATTGAAGAATGCGTTTCTCATTCGCAATCTGTTCGCCTAAGGTTGTTCTTCTTGGAATACGCAACAACCACTTTGTGCCATCCCTATCTGTAGCGAAACCAACCTTAAAATCAATTCCCATTTCATTAAAACTCATTTCATCCGAAAGAATTAACCCATTTCTTTCCGCTAATTTTTGAATATCTCTATTTTTCATTTTTTTAAATATTTTTGATTTTACCTAATTGCATTAAGTTGCGAGTGCTAAACGAAAGAATACCCACAAGGATTGCCAAACAACCGCTTATGATAAACGTAATGTTTACACCAATAACTTCTGCAATCAGGCCTGTGAATAATAAACCGATTACACTTGGCAAAACTGCCAAACTATAATAAAGTGAAAATACACGTCCTAATTTTTCAGGACTTACCTCTGTTTGTACAATTGCTGTAAAACAGCCATTGAAAACAGACAGGCTGATACCGCCAATGGCTGTTACCATCACAAATCCTACAAACCAACTTGCAGGTAACACACCACTCAAAATAAATGTAAGTCCCAATAATACATACATAACATTGACTGCGACTACTTTTGAGCCTTTCAATTTGAAAATACTCAGGATGACACCGCCAATAAGCATACCTCCGCCCCAAACCACTTCTACAATTCCTATCTCCCATTTTCCTCCTGCAAAATGCCCTGTTGTGAGCAACGGAAACATAATGGCAGCTGGCATTATAACAAAGGTTATCGCCATTGCATAAAGAAAAAGATAACGCAAACCTTTGTTTTTTGAAACAGTCTGAAACCCTTCCGAAAATTCTGTAGCAATAGAATGTGCAGACGATTTTGACTTCGCAACCACATTGGGAATTTTCACCATCACGAGTGAAAGAATAGCCAGCAATGCTCCAATCAAATCCAAGTACAATACTTTTGAAATAGGAAGATAAGCAATGGCTAATGTGCCAATGGCAGGACCACCAATACTGCAAACCGAATGTAACACCTGATTAATTCCTGCTACCTTTATCAATTCATTTTGGGGTACAATCAGCGGAGCAATTGCCTGTAGTGCCGGAGCGTGAAAAGCATTACCAACAGAGCGTAAACCCAATAAAATGTATATCCATATAAGATTAACATTTTCATTTTGTAAAATGACGAGTAACAAAAGGGCACAGAGAGCTATAAAAGCATCCGAAAAAATCATTACATATTTACGATTGAGACGGTCAACATATACACCTGCTATTAAGCCTATCAATGCTTGAGGCAACATAGCTGCTATTCCTGCGTAGGCTAAAACTTCGGCTGACTTGTACTCCAGACTAAGCCATATAACAATAGCAAACTGAACAGCATAACTTGTAAGCATTGAAGCAAACTGTCCAGCCCATATAAACATATAGGTCTTAAACCATTTACGGTTTTCCATAAAAACTTGATTAAATTATACAACAAAATAATTGTAGCATAATACTAATAGAGTACTATACCATAAAAGTGGGTTTTGAAGAGAATTACCCTAATAATTATTTAATCCAAGGCTTTGCCACGTGTTGTATACTTTTTGGAAGTGAAGCCACAAAAGTACAAATTATTATCTCAAAAAATAAGCTATTTTATCAAAATTAAGCCCAGCAGCTAACATGAACTCGGGTCGCCCTCAAAGGGGACATGCCTGCTGAACCGCGAATATAGAGAAATATCCCGAATGTGCAGTTAACGAATTCTTGCGGTTTCTTTCAGCGCCGCCAATACCGCCAGCCCGTCGCGCAAGGGGCGCGGCTCGTGTG
>CAUJFJ010000296.1 GCA_963169675.1 Bacteroidota bacterium | reverse complement strand
CAATTTTCAATCCATATTCCATGCATGAAACCTGAATAGCCCTTGTTGAAATTGATGGTATTTTTTGTGCCGCCGGTTAAATCTGCTCCAATACTAATATCATTCACATTATTCGCATGAATACCAATTCGGTAATTCGTAATTTCATTATCAAATATTGTAACATTATCAGCAAAAAGACTCGAACTCCACTTCTGTACGGTAATACCTGTATTGTGAAACGATCCATTTGAAGTCTCAATAAAACCCGAGTTATTAAGTTTGTTATTCGATATAGTTACCGAACTTAGCTTACCACCTGTAACCCTGATACCTATATTACTATTCAAAAATTGTGGATTATCACTGATAGTTATTGTATTTTGATAATTCATGCTATTAATTGAAATGGCTGTTTCATCAATATCCCGGAAATGGTCGCAGCCTTGAATAGTTACATCAAAATTGCCTCTGGTAAAGATGCCTCTATGTAGGTTTCGGAAGCGGGAATCAACTTCAATAATGCGTGGAGTTATGGTTCCATTTTGAGCATTAATTCCGATGCCTTTTTGAGAGGGAGAAACAGCATAATTTATAAGATCATAAAATTCTGAGCCAGTCACCAAAAGACTACTTTCATTGGCAAAAATACCCATGTGAATGCCACTAAATTCATTCAGCATATTAGTATTTATCGAACTCCCTTCTCCAAGAGAAAAGGCAGTTACGTTTTCTAACCTGATATGGTTTTGTGGATATATTCCTTCATTAGGAAGCTTGGTAAGCATTCCACTGGTTGCTTTAAAATTGCAGCCTCTGATTTGAGCACTTTGTAAATCAACATTTTCTGCCTCAATTGCAATTAAATTATTTGAAAATTCAACGGTGTTGATTATTAATGTAGGATCTATACTTCCTGAAGTATTTCCAGGACAGTAAATTGCTGCTACAGCATCGCTGATTTTACAATTTCTCATACTTGTTGCTGAAATAAATCCATCCATGTTTAATATACCTCCATCTTCAACAATTATGCCCTGCCACATTTCGTCACAGGAGAAAATGTTAGTTTTTAATGTTTCCGCTGGAGAGCTAATAATGTGAGTTCCAATATTCAAAACACCATCCTGTTCTATCTTAATTTCAACACCGGGAGCAATGGCTAATTCACATCCAAAAAATTCCAAAGTTTCTGAAGCTCCAATGACAATATCACTACCAATAAAAAGTTTTTCTCCTGTGTATGATGTTATTGTTCCATCGAATTCCGTAAACCCTAAATTTGAGGTTGAAGTTATATTATCCCAATAGTCATCGCAACTGAACAAGTCAGTTACATTGATTTCAGTGACTGCAGAAACTGCATTTTCACCTGTGGAGGCGGCATTGTAATTAGTAGTACATTTAGGAAAAACAGGAAGCTCCAACATAAGCGCATAACTTCCAGACTTTCTCTCATTATTACTGATATAGAATTTGGATGAAGCAGATGCTGTTGAACATAAGTAAGTTTTACTATCCTCATCATACCAATAACAGCCAATGGTTCCCGGGGTACAATTGGAGTTACCAACAGACAATTCAACACTTCCATCGCGCACTAAATTATCTCCGGTTGAACTGCCATTTTGTTTTATGTAAATATCATCTACATATACAGCAACACCTTGAACCAAGGATGCTGAAACTAAATCGCTCTCGAGAAAGATGCTAAATTTTAATTTATTGGGCCTCCCATCAGTATGTAATGCCTCAAATATGGGTGTAGTTGTAACCTCTGAGGTTCCTTTTAAATCAATGCGCACGTATTCCCAACCATCACCACCTTCTGCAATATCTTCTTCCCAAATTGGTAAATCATTTAAATAAGCTCGTTTTAAGACACCTGTACTTGCAACTGCCACATTCTCTTTGAAGCTGTCTTTAATATTGAAATAAAGAACTTGTTCTTCTCCAGGGTCATTCACTATCACAGGAATGTGATTCCATGCTGAAGCTTTGAAATCAAAATAAAAATTAGGGCTTGAACCTTTAATATTGGCATCTAAAGCCAACACATCAATTCCATATAATCCAGGGTCGGAATAACCTGTAATGGTGGTCTGGGTGGCATTCCCGTCAGTAATCACCTCATTGTCATAATGGTAGTTATCTACTGAAATTGGTGGCAAGGTACTGCTCGTTCCTGATGCGCCGTTGTTAGGATTTGATCTTATTATATAAGTTTGATCATTTGCTCCTCGTGGATTTTGTGTTGATATTTTGAAATCAGTACCTTTTTCCACATACTGAATTTTTGAAATTTCTCTGTATGGAGATATAGTATTTGATACAGGAAGTGTCACATTGCTGGTTGACTGTAAATTAAGACTCACTTCACAGGGTTGAGGACTTCCCGTTATAGTGGATCCGAATTTATAATTAAAATTATTTCCCGTAAAATCAATATATGTGTCGGCGCTCCAGACACAAGCTTCTATATAATTATCGGCAATTCGTGCATAGCCACCTCTATTCATTAATGATGTAGTTGCGAGTTTTTCGGGTTCAACGTGTTCAGTTGCAAAAGTATTATTTTGTATATAAATTCCATTATCGGTCAATCCAGACTTAGTTAAATCTCTGTTAGGAAAATTCAGACTAATGTTGCTGGATAAATCACCAATTTTTACAGCTCTATGAAAAATATTATTTACAAAATAAGATTTTGCTCCGCCAATATCATATATTTTAGTAGGAATGTCTTCATCGCAAGCAATAAAATCAGGTAAGTATGTCACAGGATTGTTATAGACTGTTTCGCAAATTAAAGTTGTAATATTCGGTTGGGGACCATAAAATCCATTTCCCGGACAGGTAGCTCCATAATAACAAAAATGATAGTCAAAAGTTCCAACACCTTTGTATTCTCGGAATCTATTATCATTATGCCTGTTAATATCCTCACTAAAAAAATGTTGACTAAAGCTATTGTTGTAAATCAGCCAATCGGCTGGATTACCTTGTCCATCAATGGCAGCTTTGCAGTCATCAAAAATGCCATTGGTAATACTAAATGATTGTGGATTTCCTGATATTTGTATGCTTTTAGCTTGCATCCACAATCCATAACCAACACCAATTGTTTCCGTTTTTCCTTTTACTTTGTGAAGGTAATTATTATTAAAATTAAATTCATGTACTCCGTTTTTTAACTGTACTCCCATGTAACTAAAACATGAAATTTCAGAATTGTTTATTTCAACACTTTGTAGCGAGCCATCATCAAATACATATATTCCCCCACAGAGCAAATCAGCCTGATTATTATTGTGAAAATGACAATTAGCTCCTTGTAGGCGGATATTCTGGAATAAAGAGCCGGGCTCCATGGTGAAAAGAAATAATTCTTGAGGTCGGCAAGCACCTCGAACAACATCACATTCCGGTTCAGGATTATTTGTACACTTACAAAAGTTTGCAAAATAAGATCGTGTATGACTTGAAATTAATTTAGGACTATTTCCACTCCACCATCCTAAATTTCGGTTGCTACCTGTTGTGCCTATCAAGGTTACATCTGAACTTATATTTAAGGGTAAATTAATATCCGGTTCATTAATTTCAAAACTTGAAGTAACAATTAGAATTTGGCCACTGGTTGCATTATTCAGGCATTTTTCCAAACAAATAGCGCTTTGTATATTTTGGCAATCGCAACCTCCTAAAGCACCAGATGAAACCGCTGAGCCTAAGGCAAATTCATTATAACTACTTGATACAATATTTGATTTAACGGAGCCTGACAGTTTTGTTCCAGTTAAAATGCTCATGCCAAGATCTTTCCACATACTGCCATTCCAGGATGCAATAGTTACAAAGGTATCAGCCAAATGGCTTAAAGTATCCCAACTTAATGTTACATATACCTGAGAAGTTCCAACTGCTCTATTCAATTTCCAATAGGCGGTTCTGTTTATATAACCAATCGAGGTATCTCTTGCCCCTGAATTAGCCAATGTAGTATCACTTATAAATTCACAGGTAAATTCCGAACTGGACGTTGAAGGTGAGCTCATTTCAAGCATTCTGTATTCATAATCAGCCCCAACTGGAAATTTAAACCCGCTGTTCCCCACCTTCTTCACCGGCCCGCTCACAAAACTGCTATTCGAAGCTCCAGTTGCTATAGAACCATGCTTCATAGTGAGTAGGTTGGTGCTCGTGGTGATTAAATTTCCCTGAATGAATATGAGTGAATCGTCTACACTTAATGTTGTGTTTGCGGTAACTGTTCCTGCTGTTTTGTTTATCGCCAATTTTTTAAATGGATAGTTGTAGCTTCCGTTTAAAGTTTGATTGTTGGTTCCTGTAAAAGTAACTTTTCCGGTACTGGTGTTAAATACTACCTTGTTACTGTTAATAGTGATGTTTCCTGCAAAAGTATTATCGCCGGAGTAGGCAATTTGTACGTCCTGGCCTGTGGAATTAAACGTGGCATCTGCGTTGTAGGTGTCTCCATTCACTGTTGCCATCCTGATTCTTCCCGATGCCCCCGTATTCGATATGGTTGTTGCGTAATTAAATACATTGCCACCATCTGATTGAGCGTTCGAAGTTCCGGTTTTGGTAAAGGATGACATACCGTTAAAGGTACTGTTTTTTAATAATATGCCGGGACTACTAACTGTAATTTCTCCATTAAAAGTGGAACCGTTAAAACTTGCTACTGCTGTACCGGTCAAAGTTAGGCTTTGGGCCGTATTGCCAAGTTGGGTGAAGTTCTTTAGTAGCAATACATCATTGGTAAAACCGGTCGAACCAATGGTGATGGTTTTGCCGCTGTCAAGAGTGGATGTTCCTCCTGAATTACCAAATGTTATGCCACCTGTTCCGGTGCTACTGAGCATTAGATTTCCTTTATACTGGGTATTGGAAGTATTTGAAAGGTGTACCTCATGCGAACTGTAATTGATCACGGTTAAATCTGCATTAAAAACATCACCGGTGGTACCAGCAAGAGTAAAATAAGTCCCGTTTCCGCCATGAATGATGGTCACATCATCATTAAAGGTACAACCACCTGCACCGGTTCCGGTTGCAACACCCTGATCGGTGGCGGTTACGGTACTGTTAAAAGTACTTCCCGAAAAACGAATGTATCCACAATCGGCATCTACAGGGCAATCCATTAATGTTCCATTAAAAGCTGCCAGATTGCCGCGGGCATAAAAAGTACCATTGGTAACCGTCCCCGATGTCATGGTTGCAGTTCCATAAACAGTCAGGGAATACCCATTCAGGTCTATGGATTTAGATGAAAGTGTAAGATTGCTGATTTTTCTATTTTGATCGAGTATCAGATTATTGGTAGCACTCGAAGAAATCAAAATGTGGTCAGCTGAGTCCGGAATGGTACCCCCCCCCCAGACCAGTTAGAAGCAAGGTTAAAATCGCTTGAAGTTGTTCCAAGCCATGTAAAAGTAGCTGCATGAAGGTGAGTTGTTGTACTTAATATTATGAGTAATAAAAATAGTTGCTTTTTCATTTTTTTCAGGTTTTAGAAAAGGGTTAATTAGGTGGTTAATTAAGTGGTTAATTAAGTGGTTAATTAAGTGGTTAATTGGGTAGTTAATATTGGATCGCCTTCGGCTCTGGGAACTTATATGGACATCGCCTTCGGCTCGGGGAATTTATTTGGATATCGCCTTCGGCTCTGGTTTTTAATACGGTTAATTCAGTTTAGATTGATTAATTTCCGTAGAACTCATAATAATCACTCCAAGCGCCGGAACTGTTTTTGAGTCGCACTTTGGCATAGTAAACTGATGGATCAGGGAAAGTTCCCAATCCTAAATACACTTTGTTACCATTGCGTGAAAATGAATAACCCGAAGGGAGTCCGGTGGTTACATCGTAATCGAAGGTATGATTAAAAATATCTGTTTGTGTAGCATCGCTACCCAAGGTAAGTTCAATTTGAGAAACACTATTCGAATCGGGTACTTCCACATAAAATACCGGTGCGCCGTTTACATAATTGAAGACTCCATCCAATGGTGCCTGAGCCTGGGAATTGAAAACTGTCAGCCACAAAAAAGAAATTAAAAGCAAGGGTCTTCGTTTCTTAACCTTGGTAAAACGGTTAAACAAATAATTACAAAAGACAGATGAATTAAGAAGTGTTTTCATGGTTTTAAAAATTAAAATATGTTTAAAATTCAATTGTCAATAAAGCAATCCAATTCCGCACTGAGTTTTCAGCTCAGTTGAAAAGCGAATGAGTCTTTTTTAAAACTCATTTATGCTATTAAATTCACCAATCTTCTTTGGGGGGAATGGAAGGGGTTTGGTGAATACTATATGTAAAATTAGAAATTTTCTTCAAAGTTGCAAATTATAGTCAAGATTTTTTCTATTCCATTAATTGACAAGCGAATAAAGAATAATTAGGCTATATTTTCTATTTTTAATGATTTTCAAAAAATCAGAAAATGTAGTTTCATTTTTATGTAAAATATGAAGCATAAAAGGTAATATACATTCTAATGAATATTAAATGTAAAAAAAAGTGGCTGCTCGATATGCGACCCCTTCAGGGTCGATAGGAATTAAAGATTAAGGATTAAGAATTATCGATTTTTTGAATATTGTAGAGTAATATGTCCTTATTCAATTCTCACTTCTTGCTAATCAATATTCAATAACCGTATCATGAAGTCATTCATCATATTTGATATGTTGTAAAATAAAAATATGAGTTCTATAGCAGCTTCAAAATATTGAATAACAAATATTGAATATTATAAATTGAATAAGGAAATGGGAGCAATATAATATTCACTATTCAATTCTTATTATTCAATGCTCAATAAAAATATATTGAGTACGGGAAACCACCAACTTTAGCAGCTACAAAATAAATCACAAGTGAAAAACGGAATTTCATTCTGCCTGAATTCCCCAACCCCTGCGGTTACGCTCAGGGCAATCATTAGCACATAAAAAAAGCAGTCACTGCTATTTATCAGAAACAAATAATTACCAAACTACCAAATCATCAAATTACCAAATATAAAGCAGGCACACTTTTGTTACTCAGGAACAATAATCAGCACATCAGCACATTAGCAAATCAGCAAATCAGCACATTCCAAACTAATCAACATGTTGTCCTGGAATCTATCAAATCAAGATTAGATTACAAAAGCGAAGAAATAATCTTCTCCACGCTCACCCCTTCAGCTTCGGCTTTATAGTTTTTAACAATGCGGTGACGCAGAATGGCGGGGGCAACAGCTTTTACATCTTCAATATCGGGTGCATATTTGCCATTGAAGGCGGCATGACATTTTGCTCCCACAACTAAAAACTGAGATGCACGTGGTCCTGCACCCCATGATAAATAATTATTTACCATTTCAGTTGCAAGCGGTGTATTAGGGCGTGTTTTTGTGGAAAGATTGACTGCATACTGCAACACATTATCAGGAATAGGTATTCTTCTGATGAGTTGTTGGTATGCAATTATTTGTTCACTGGTAAGAATTTTATCGAGTGCAGGATTGTAATCGGAGGTAGTATTTTTCACTACCTGAATTTCTTCCTGAACCGAAGGATAATCGAGCATTACATTGAACATAAAGCGATCGAGCTGAGCTTCCGGCAGGGGATATGTACCTTCCTGTTCGATGGGGTTTTGAGTAGCCAATACAAAAAACGGATTTCCCAATTCATATCGTTTACCTGCAGCAGTAACAGCACGCTCCTGCATGGCTTCAAGGAGGGCTGCCTGCGATTTAGGAGGTGTCCGGTTAATCTCGTCAGCCAAAATAATATTGGCGAACAGAGGGCCTTTAATGAACTTGAACTGGCGGCTGTCATCTAATATTTCAGTTCCGATAATATCG
>CAUJFJ010000295.1 GCA_963169675.1 Bacteroidota bacterium | reverse complement strand
GGGTGCCACAAAAGCCTTTGGTATCCGTAAAATCACCTTTGATTCACAGAACTGATAGCAAGCCATCGCTCATCTGGTTTGGTCATTCATCTTATTTCATGAGTATTGAAGGGCAGTCGGTGCTGGTGGATCCGGTCTTATCAGGGCATGCTTCTCCGTTTTCGTTTATGGTAAAAGCCTTTCCGGGCTCTGATATTTATAAACCGACCGATTTTGGTGTTATCGATTTGTTGGTTTTAACGCACGATCATTATGATCATCTTGATTACAAGACTCTTTTTGCACTTAAAGATAAGGTCAAGCATGTTGTCTGCTCCCTGGGAGTTGCATCACACCTGATCTTTTGGGGTTACGACAGAGCAATTATAACCGAACTTGACTGGTGGCAATCGACCAATGTTGGTAGCTTAAAAATAACTGCAACACCGGCACGACATTTTTCAGGACGGTTATTCAAACGGGCACAAACGTTATGGTCATCATTTGTGCTTCAAAGTTCTACAAGTACCATTTATATTGGAGGTGACAGTGGATACGATTCACATTTTAAAGAAATCGCTAATCGTTTTGGGAGTTTCGATCTTGCTCTTTTGGAGTGTGGGCAGTACAATAGTAAGTGGCCATTAATACACATGACACCGGAAGAATCGGTTCAGGCTGGTATCGATTTGCAGGCAAAAGTAATTATGCCGGTTCACTTTGGGAAGTTTGCACTGGCTTTCCATGACTGGAATGAGCCTGTAAAAAGATTTGTTGCAAGATGTAAAGCTTTAAATATTGCTTACACTACACCTATGATCGGAGATATGATTCTTGCTGATGGAAAACATCGCATGCATGAAGCCTGGTATGAATAGCTTAATTTAAAATAAGAAAATCAGTAGCCAGTGTCCTTTAAAAGGATTTCTTATTTATTTTATCTGATGCAGGAAGATATTCCGGCAGAGCAGCAGAACCATACCATTTATACATTTCAGGTTCCAAAATTCTCTCTGTTATAGCGGCATCAGTACTCATGCAACTGACAGCATCTTCAAAAGTAGTCACATTCAGAATGAATATCCCCCTGTATGTTTTATCATTCTTACTTATTGGTCCTGCGACAACCAGTTTGCCTTCCTTAACAAGCTTTTTTATATTGCTCATATGACTGGCAAAACAACTATCAACATAGGCCTTATCTGTTTTGGTATTCGGACCTGTTTTTAAAATTACCAGAATATACTGCTTCATGCCATATTCATCGGCACCTAAGCGGTTCGCAAGTGCTGCATCAAAATTCGGATTTTCTGTTTGAGCAACAACCAATGAGGGGAGTACGCAAATTATAAGAAGTAGTAGATAGTGTTTCATAGCATTTACTTTTATTAACAGATGAGAATGAATATTAATTCGGTGAGGAGATAAATTTATTATTCGTCACCATAGAAATCCACCAGAGAACCCATATAGTTTTCATTCCAGCCATCCACAATATCGTCGTACGCTTCATCCGGAATATTTGAATGGCGGAGCTCAACAGATGTTCCCTGTTTGTGGGGATGAAGTTTGATAGTAACAATGGAAGCTTCTTCCTGGTCACCAAAATACCACTGCTGAACTATTTTTTTGTTCTCTTCAAATTCTATGTTTTTGCCGCAAATAGCGCCTTCCCAAAGTGAAAATTCTGACCCGGGCTCGGTCGACATAACAGCCTCTTCTCCTGTCCATAACCTGATTGTCAATGGATTAGTAATGGCCGCATAAATGTCGGATGGCTCAGCGGGAATGATAAAGTAGGCGTTATAGTTTTTCATGGATAAAATTAAGTGTTAAAGGTAGGGAAAGTTCGTGTTTTTAAATAATTTAAAGATGATTTTTTGTGCTGACTACTTTCGGGCAACGTTAAAAATGTGCATATTATCGATTCCGGTTTGTTGAAAAACGAATTCATTCCATTTGACTAGTGCGCTATAATTGGTTCCCCGGTCTGTTTCCTTTAGAAATCTGTTTTGGGTATCCGCTAAGTCCAATTTAAACTTCTTAAACCGAATGTCAATCTCAGTTAAAGTTATTTGGTTGTGACTGATGGATTTTTCAAATTTACGACGTTCAGTTTCGCAAAGGTCAAAGTACAGATTGATAAAACAATTTGATAAACTGTCGGATGGAAAGTTAAAGAAGGTTGCGTAAGGGTCTAAAATTGTTCGTGTCGTAATCAATATTGAATCTTTATTTTTATTGACATCCAGAAATATTTGCACTTCCAGATGATATTTTTCTCCGGGTAATTGTTGATCAATTTTGTGAGTTGATGAAGGAATTGTTTTGTCGGTATTTAACAGCGTGCGTTTTTCTGACCAATGCGTATAGGGAGTTGTAAATATCTTTTCTTTTTTACTCATCGAAGGATGAAAGCCTGCACCATTCAAAATAGTTTTCGGATTGGAATAGAAGTTCTCATTTCTTTGAAATTGATCACTTATTTGATATGGTTTCTGTGATTCCCAAAATTCGGGAATATATGGAAACGCAAATATTTTACTGTAATCGGAAATCGATGAATCAGGGAATTCAAATTTAGGAATTATATAAATGGATGTAGTATCAAAAGAATGTAAAATGGCTCTTGCCTGTATAGGGTATGTATAATTGTTTTGACTCGAGTGCCGGCTGGAAAATTGTGCTTCAAAAGTGAAATCTGCATGATCAATAAAGTGGTTCTCAGAAGTTGCATGAAAGCTTCGGTTGATTTCCATGTTCACATTGGTAAGTCGGTCTGATGGCGTCAGTGGAGTAAATGGGTGAGTCATACAATTTCGACAATACAATTTTAGTTTAATCAGTCGCGCATTGGCAGAATTCACCCATAATTTCCCGCTAAATAAATTTTCATTTGATTTTTTAGGAGTAAATTCTATTCCAACAATAGTATCGTCTGTTTCAGAAAGAAATATTTCAGTCTGGTTAAGAACATATTTTTTCTTTAATTCACCAATGCGCATTAACATTGGATTTTCGGGAAACCCATCATTTCGGTCGAATATTTCCATTCCGGAGATGCTTTTGGAAGCTTCAATATTCATAAAGATTCGGCTTCCAAATTTCTGATATCCGACTTTTCCCGCTTTCAGTTGCAAGTCTGTTATTTCATAACCTTTTGAATGTAAATTGTAAAATGCCGTAACCAGTTCAACCTGTTGTGTATCGCAATAGCTTTTCGATTCAAAATAACTTTTAGCGACTGTGATATTTGCCGGTTTGTTCTTTTTAATCATCGCAACCAATTCATATAATTTGTCGGAATCGGAGGCCCGGATAGTTACTTCCCTAAGCATTTGTTCCGACGGTTCCATTAGAATTTCATAGAGTAATTTACCGGATTTATATTTAATAGTTTGCTTTTTATATCCTACATACGTACAAATAAAATCTGACAAACTATCAGGTAGAATTAAAGAAAAGTATCCATCCTCATTACTGATGGTTCCTTTCGAGTTTCCGATAACTGAAATGGATGCAAATGGGAGTGTCGTTTGAGTTTTACTATCTTTAACTACACCTTTAACCTCGACTTGTTGTGCATTTAAAAACTGTATCGAAAAGAATAGTACTAAAGAAAGAATTAAAGTCTTCATGATTTTATGGTAGTGTTTATTTTGATTGCTCAGTTTTACCAAAATTAGCTAATTTTTGAAAGTTTAGAAATTTAAGGTTCTGCATCACAAAATTCTTAAAGACATAAAACCACCTTCGTTTGACAGTTCACTTTTGTAGCTTCGAAGGGAATCGTCAGAATTGCATTAAGCTTCAGAAAATCAATAAAATGTAGGATGGTTTGCAGAAAACCTATGCTTTAAAAAGAGCAAATGCTCATTTCAGTAAGTCTCTTTTTATCGTGATAATGGACGAAACGCACCCAATTTTCAAGTTCTTAATGGAATTATTTTTGAATCACACTGAATGAATATAAAAATTGATAAAATATTTATACATTGCATACCTAAGAGATAAATCTAATCATTAATTAAATCAACCATGGAACTTACAAGAAAATTGATCTTAACAATAACTTTGTCTATCATCAACGTTTGTTCTGGTTTTGGACAAGTTATGGAATTCGCAATTAATGGTGCTGCCGCACAAGATAGAATCGGCAGTGCTTTGGCGATTTCTGATGATGGATTAACTCTTGTAATTGGAGCACCATCAGCTTCTGTAGGAGGAACATTATGTGGTAAAGCTAATATTTACAAGAAAAGTGGAAATAATTGGATTCAGTTTGGGCCAGATTTGATTGGTGTTAATCTTTATGATGGTTTTGGTTCTGCTGTTTCGATTTCTGCAGATGGAACACGCGCAGCAATTTCTGCTCCTGAATTTGATGTAAATACATTCGTCAACAATGGAATTGTTCGTATTTATGATCTCACTGGTTCAACATGGCTACAAATTGGCAGTGACATTCAAGGCAGCAATAGTGAAGGACTGGGAAAAGCAGTAGCATTGAATGGTGATGGTAGTAAGGTGGTTTTTGGTTCTAATGGCACCACCGGTGCTGGGGCTGGTGGCAGAGCAAATGTTTACAGGGACAGTTCCGGTACTTGGGTAAAAGTTGGGTTAACTATAAATGGAGAAGCCTCTGGAGATGTATTTGGTTCTTCAGTTGCTATTTCTGCAAATGGGAACCGCATTTTTGTTGGTGCACCCTATAATGGTGGAAATGGAATTCAGGCCGGACATGTAAGAGCTTTTGACTTAGTTGCAGGAAATTGGATTCAAATAGGTGCCGACATTGACGGAGAAGCTTCAATGAACTATTTTGGAAATTCTATTGCTGTTTCAAATGATGGAAATAGGTTGGTCGTAGGAGCTCATGCAAATGTAAATGTGTCGGGTGTTATTTCCGGGCATGCAAGGGTCTTTGATTTAATAGGAAATTCATGGGTCCAGGTTGGGTCAGATATAGAGGGCGATTTTTTGCAAGAACAATTTGGATCCAGGGTGTCCATCTCTGGCAATGGATTGAGATTATTAATTGCAAGCCCTTTCTATTTAAGCTCTGCCGGCAGGGCAAAAATATTTGAATTTGATGGAACTAATTGGGTTCAGACAGGAAATACAATAAGTGGATCTGGAAATACGGGCATTGGTTTGGATCAATCACTAAATGGAAGTCGATTAGCTGTTGGCTCCCCATTTGCATCATCCACAGCAGGCCCCAATACTGGAATTGTCAGGCTCTATGGATTATCAGGTCTCTCCTCTGTTGAGAATATATCAGAAAATAATTTTCTGATATATCCCAATCCGTTTACTTCTCATATCGAAATTCATTCCAAAACCAATAAGCTATCTGGCCTTAGGATTAAAAATTTGCTTGGCGAGCAAGTTTTATTTACAGAATTTAATACAGATACTGACATCAATACAATGAACGTTATAAAGGGCATATATTTTTATGAAATCAAAGATGATAAGGGTATTATTGTTAAATCTGGTAAGTTGATCAAATTATGATTATTTGCAAACTTGGTAACTCAAGTTCTTCAAATTAAGTTTTTAAAAATGCCTTTCTAAAAATTAAAGGTTATTAGCCAAATAGTAAACTCACTGAAAGTTAAGATCTAAAGAATACCCATTTAAAACCCGTCAAAGTCAGGGAATCCGCCTCTGGTTAGCAAAAATCATGTTCTTGAAAGTATCTAATTCTCTGTAAATCAGAACTTAACATACTTGCTGCAGACTTGAATATTAGTTTCGTTCTTCCATGAGAGTGGCAGTTATAATGATTAATATTTCTAAATTTGCACTCTTTAAATTTAGAACCCTTGGTAGTGTTAGCCTTAAGCGGATCAGCAAATACCTGGAATCCTTAAAAAGAAAATAAAAAGTACCCAGGCCTCGTAGTTCAATGGATAGAATAGAAGTTTCCTAAACTTTTGATATGGGTTCGATTCCCGTCGAGGCTACAAAGGTTCATTTTGAGTATATTTGAAGCTAATTTTCATTTCTCAGCAATTCCATTCCATGAAAAGCATTCACTTCATACTTATTTTGAGCGCTACTATATTGATTTCTAGCAGCTCCCATGCCCAAAAATACGCTCCATGGAAGCAGGAAATCAGGAATATTGCCACTAAATACAAGACAGTTACAGGTGTTTCCATTTATGGGAATGCCGGAAGAGATACTTTGACAGTAAACGGTTCCGCCCATTTGCCTATGCAAAGTGTTTACAAATTTCATATTGCATTGGCTGTTTTGTCGGAGGTGGATAAAGGGAAACTTGATTTGAACCAGAAAATTAAGATCACTACCAAAGATCTTTGGCCTAAAACATGGAGCCCCATTCGCGATAAATATCCCGATGGAACAACACTTACTCTGGCACAAATTCTTCAGTACACAGTTTCGGAAAGCGACAATAATGGTTGTGATCTCCTACTTCGTTTATTAGGTGGCCCTGCCTTTGTAGATAATTATTTCAGGATGGCGAATTTTTCAGATATATCTATTAAAGCTACTGAACAGGAAATGCACTCCGGATGGGATGTGCAATTTTCAAACTGGACAACACCAATTGCCGCTACAAATTTATTGAAGTCTTTTTACTTGAATGAATTGAAACTATCTAAAAACAGTTACAATTTTTTATTGGCAACAATGAAAGCAACTTCAACAGGTAAACAACGCATAAAAGGTTTGCTTCCTTCGGGAACTGTTGTGGCTCATAAAACCGGCACAGGTGGAAGTAACGATACTACCGGACTGACATCGGCAGTGAATGATATTGGTATTGTTTTTCTGCCTAAAGGAAATTATTTTATTATCAGCGTAATGGTTACAGAATCGGGAGAAAGTTCTGAAACAAATGAAAAAATAATTGCTGATATTTCAAGAGTAGCATGGGACTATTTTTCTGGTAACAGAGAGTAAGCGGCAATTATGCATATTCTTTTATATCAAACCACTAAAGAATAATATTCTGCAATGAATAAGGAAATTCAGGCTTATAATGATAAGCAAGCTGCATCTGATAAAGAAATCTGTGATTTACTTGCAGCCGAAATTTGTAAGCATCTTCCTAATGCTGAGAATAAAATCTGGCATGCACACCCGGTTTGGTTTTTGGATGGGAATCCTGTAGTTGGTTACAGTAAACTGAAAGATTCGGTGCGGCTGTTGTTTTGGAGCGGACAATCGTTTGATGAACCTGGTTTAAAAAATGAAGGTTCATTCAAAGCTGCTGAAGCCCGTTATACGAACGAAACACAAGTAAAAAAGACAGACCTAAAAAGATGGCTGAAGAAATCAGAAACTATTCAATGGGATTACAAAAATATTGTGAAACGCAAAGGTGTACTGGAGCGATTGAAATGATAATATTTTCTAAATTCTAATTTCCTAACCAAAATATTTCTTTAACATATTTACAATAAAAATTAAAATGACCAAATTAGAACTGTTAAAGAACTTTACTGAGAAACATGTAAAACTTACAGAATTTATTTCTAGTCTGCCTGACATTCAATTTGCTATTAGTCGCCAAGGAAAATGGTCGCCGGGACAGCAATTGAGCCATGTGAATTTGTGCCTTAAACCAATCCTGAAAGCATTGATCGCAAAAGGTTATCTGCTTCAGAAGTTTGGAAAGCTTACCAGGGCTACACTCGATTATGATACAGTAATCAGCAATTATACCGCTGCATTGAATAATGGGGGTAAAGCCCCGGAACAGTTTGTTCCGGAAGAGGTAATGGTTGCAGACAAAAAAGAACTTGTTGCTGAAATGGAAATGTTGTTAAAATCGATTAATGATAGCACCGGACATTATACTGATGAGGAACTGAATGCTATGATTATGCCTCATCCGTTGCTTGGACAATTATCGATAACAGAAATGTTTCATTTAATGACTTATCATGCTGAGCATCATCTTAATCAGACTATTCTCAATTTGAAGGATGAAGCTTAAACACTAATAGAGCATAAGTATTTTCTATTCGTATTGTCATTCTTTTTAGCTCCAAATGAATTTAATTGGAGTTTATTTTGGATAATGTGACTTATGTTACCTTTTTTCCATTTCTGTGCCTGTAACTTTGCAGCTTAAATAAACACAAAATGGAAAATCAAGATAATAAACTGCAACAGGTTTATGCAATGCCAAGAATAGGTGATAAGGCACCTGAATTTAAAGCTGTAACAACACAAGGTGATATTAATTTTCCCTCCGATTATTCCGGAAGCTGGGTTATTTTATTCAGTCATCCTGCCGATTTTACTCCCGTCTGCACATCTGAATTCATGACCTTTGCTTCTATGGAAAAACAATTCAATGATGCGAATTGTAAATTGGTGGGTCTCTCTGTTGATGGTCTTTATAGTCATATTGCATGGCTACGTACAATAAAAGAGAAGATTGAATATAAAGGAATGAAAAATGTGGAAGTAACTTTTCCATTGATCGAAGATATAACCATGGAGGTAGCTACCAAATATGGTATGATGATGCCTGGTGAAAGCAGTACCAAAGCAGTTCGTGCAGTTTTTGTTATCGATCCGAAGGGAGTCATCCGCACCATTATTTATTATCCTTTAAGTCTGGGACGAAATTTTGATGAGCTTTACAGAGTTGTACTTGCTCTGCAGACAGCTGATGCATTTTCGGTTGCCACGCCTGCCGATTGGAGACCAGGTGATGATGTGATTGTACCAACTGCCGGTTCATGCGGAGTGGCTAAAGAACGAATGGAAAGTCAGGATGCGGATACACATTGCTATGATTGGTTCTTTTGCACCCGTAAAATAGACAAGGAAACTGTGCTGAACAAAATTATAAAGAAGTAATTTATTAGTTTGTGAATAATAGAAGCCGGTAGCTTGCAAATGATGCAGGTTACCGGTTTTTTATTGGTTTTTTGAATGGTACGGAATTCAGTTTTTGAATACGGAAGTTGCTGAACTGCAATGTTTTTTTATTTTTTAACCATTTTTTGTGGAATCCCGGATTTTATGCTTCTCTAAGGGGCTGCACTACCTTTTGTAGCGTGGTTTCAAACGAAATAGTTGTTATTTTAAAATCTGAATCAAATGAAAAATTATCTTGTAATGTTATTGTTGTTATGCTCATTCCATGTAATGGGTGGAAACGAAAAAACAGTTAAATCAACTGTAAATAAAGTAACCGTATTTACCAAGGGTGCTCAGGTGCATCGCTCTGCACCGGTAACTTTATCAGGAGGGGTCACTCAATTAATATTTTCAGGATTATCTCCTCAAATAAAACCATCCAGTATACAGGCAGGGGGGAAAGGTGCTTTTGTGGTGCTGGATGTCAAACATGAAATCAAATATCCTGAGCCACCCGCACCGGTTGTAAGTGAACTACCCAAAGAAATTATTCGTGAAATAGCATTGCTGGAAGATTCTCTGGCTGAAATTCGTTTTAAAAGCGATGATTTGCGTGAAAAAAGAAGTGCTTTACAACTAGAGAAAGACATGATTCTGAAAAATAAACTGGCCAGGGCAGAAGGCAAAAGTGATTCTCTGGAAGTGCTCATGAAAGCCATGGATTTTTTTCACAAAAAACTGGCTGAGCTCAATACGCAATTAGGAAAATTGAGCAGAGATGAAATGCGAAACACCAAATTACAAACATTACTCTCAACACGTTTAGGTGAGTTGAAAACATTTAAACAAAGTAATGAGCCCGAAAAAAAGTACGAACCCATACATCAGGTTATTGTGACAGTTAGTGCTGAAGCACCTGTTACAGGAACTGTAGATATAAATTACATGGTTACCGAAGCCGGATGGATACCTTCGTATGATTTGCGTTCTACTTCTCCTTCCGAACCGGTACAACTTACTTACAAGGCCGATGTTTATCAAAATACCGGTGAAGATTGGGATGATGTGAATTTAAAATTAAGCACTTCAAACCCGAATAGAAGTCATATTAAACCACAATTACCTGCATGGTATATTACTTATTACACCGGACTCCGTGATGTTAAGGTGCCAGGTATGGCGCGATCAACAAATTCTTCTAATGTGAATACCCTTTCATTTAAAGATGAAGTAGCTTTTAGTGAAAATATTAAGAAACTATCTGCGGCTGAATCATCAGAAAATTATGCACAACTAGTAGAGACAATGACCAATGTAGAGTTTACTATTAAATTGAATTATTCAATTCCATCAGATGGAATCGCTCATACGGTTGCTGTAAAATCTGATAAACTACCTGCTACTTATGTTCATTATTTGGTTCCTAAGTTAGATAGCGAAGCTTTCCTGCTTGCAAGAGTGACCGGTTGGGAAAATTTGAATTTGTTGCCTGGTAAAGCCAATTTATTTTATGAAGGAACTTATGTTGGCGAAACAGTTTTAAATCCTTCTGTCATCAATGACACACTGGATCTTGCTTTAGGAAGAGACAATGGCATAACTGTTACTCGAACCAGACTTCCTGTTAAAGAGGCAAACAAGCTTTTAGGAAGTGATATCACAAAAACGATTTCCTGGGAATTGCGATTCAAGAGCAATAAGAGCAAACCGGTGCATTTGATTGTCGAAGATCAGGCGCCATTATCGAATATCGCAACCATAAAAGTGGCTATGAAAGATCAGGGGAATGCCAGTTACAATACAACCAATGGTTTGCTCAAATGGGATTTTAATCTGGATCCGAAAGCTTACAAAGCTTTGAAGTTTACCTATGAAGTAACTCATAATAAAGATATGCCTTTGAGTATGTATTGAGAATATTGTTTGATATGCACAGCAGGTCCTTTTAAATGGATCTGCTGTTTTTGTTTTATAGTAGTTGTAAGTCAATTGGAATTTTGGGTACTAATACTATCTTTGTATTCGTTATAGCAAAAAACAGCGTGAGTTACAAAATTTATGTGGTAGAATTATCTAAGAAGGTGTTCACATTGGATGCCAGATTCAGAGCTGCCAATCCACAGTTTAACGGGGTATTGGAATGTTTGTATGTTGGAATGACCAGTAAAACACCTGAAGAACGCTTTAAGCAACATAAAACCGGATATAGAAATTTGAAAGGCCATAAATTGTCGGCTAACATTGTAGAGAAATATGGCACTTACCTCCGACCAAGTTTGTACAATCATATAAATCTGAAACCCATGAACCGGGAGCAGGCATTGGAAATGGAGAAAAAAGTTGCCTGGGACTTACGACGGCAGGGGTATGCTGTTTGGTTTAACTAGGGTTGAATTGTAAATATTGGATCATATGAAAATTGAGTTTTATCAGAAAGTAATGTATTTTGTATTTTTTCTGATTGTAGTTCCTAGTCTTAGCAACGGCCAAACCTCTAAATCACAAGAACGTTCCAGAGAGGAACGTTTTATTTTTATAGACAAAAAGTTCGATGCTTCATTTTTAAAATCCATCGGGCCTTTTCAATGTGTTAGTAAGGATGGAGATGACCTTGGAGATATGCTGCGAGCTATTCGTGTGCAAGCGGTGAATGCAGGCGCTAACTGTTTTAAATTAAGAGATTTTCAGATTAATGACACCACTAAACAGTTAGTGCTTACTTTAGATACTTATTTAGCATCGGATCGACAACTGGAACTTAATGCGGAAATGCATGAAACCAATGTTGTTTATATAATATCAGATGATAAATTTAGTGATAAGGATTATTCCTTTAAATTAAATGGCGTAGCAATGAATATCAAGTCGGGATATTATCATAAGCATTATCTTAAAAAGGGAACTGAAACTATAATAAACAAGGGAGGATTTACCGGAACCAGTTTCCGATTAAAGTGGGAGGAAAATAAACCTCCGTTATTTTTAACAGTCTCCGGAATTGCATTTGCAGAACCAACCGGCATTCCAGCCAGAGGTCCCGGAGTTGCTGTCACTACCGGAAAGATAAATCAGCTTAGTAAAAATTTGGGGTTGTTGTTGGTTAATACTTTGGTGGAGATGAAGTGATTTAAAATCGATTTTTTAGTGTGAATTTTTCAATCTACGATCCAGTTTGTTGTTTTCTATTAGTCAAGTTCAAAAGTGGATTTATAATACAACTTTCAAAAGAACAATTCATAGGTATTCATGGCTATGTAATGTAGGTAAGAAATGGAAAAATGGCTTAATTATTTAGTCTTTAACACATTATTAGAACTTTATTTATAATTTTGCTTTTCAACTGACTAAATAATTTCCTATGAAAAAATATAGATTTAAGAGTTTCGCTTTAGGTTGTTTAATTATGTTATCAGCTTCTGATCTTTCAAAGGCACAGGTTTCTTTTCAATGGGCCAGACATTTTGAGGGAATTAATCTCATCGAGGGTTATGCAATTGCAGTTGACAACTCAGGAAATGTTTATACTGCGGGTGTTTTTTCGGGTACAGGTGATTTTGATCCGGGATCCGGGGTTGCCAATTTAACTTCAGCGGGATTTCAGGATATATTTATTTCTAAGTTAGATGCTTCAGGCAATTTTGTCTGGGTTAAACAAATGGGAGGAACTGAGTTTGATTTTGGACTTTCAGTGGAAGTAGACGCTGCAGGGAATGTATATACCACAGGTGCTTTTGCAGGAACAGTAGATTTTGATCCGGGAGTTGGTGTCAGCAATTTAACTTCTTTCGGAAGTAGCGATATTTATGTTTCAAAATTGGATCCATCCGGAAATTTTATTTGGGTGAAGCAATTGGGTGGTATTGATTATGAACAAGCCAATGCAATTGTATTAGATCCTTCAGGGAATATATTCATAGCAGGAACATTTGAAGGTACCGCGGATTTCGATCCAGGATCCGGAACTAATAATTTAACTCCTGTTGCGGCAGGTGATGTTTATATTTGTAAATTGGATGCTTCAGGGAATTTTGGATGGGTTAAGCAAATTGGCGGCAATGGATTCGATTTTTGTGGTTCACTTGATATAGATGCTTCCGGTAATTTATACTTAGCCGGAGCGTTTGAAGGTGCTGTTGATTTTGACCCGGGAGCAGGAAATACCACTTTAACAGCTGCTGGCTTCAGTGATTCATTTGTTTCTAAATTAGATGCATCAGGGAATTTTATATGGGCCCGGAATTTTAGTGGTGCCGATTATGAGACAGCATTTTCTGTTGCTGTAGATTTCTCCGGTAATGTTTTTGTCACAGGGACTTTTGATGGAACGTCTGATTTTGATCCGGGTTCCGGAGTCAACAATTTAACTTCTGCAGGCTTTCAGGATATTTTTGTTGCAAAACTAAATGCTTCCGGAAATTTTGTTTGGGCTCATCAATTAGGCAGTGTAGCTGACGATTATGGAAATTCTGTAGCGGTAGATGCAACTGGTAATTTATATCTTGCCGGCTATTTTCAGACAACTGTTGATTTTAATCCTGGTGCAGGAACTAATGCCTTAACATCTTTTGGTGAAAATGACATTTTTGTTGCCAAATATGACCCTTCAGGTAATTTTGTTTGGGTGAACCGAATGGGAGGTGCTGATTTTGATTATGCCTACTCTGTTGATGTTGATGCAACCGGAAATATTTACACTACCGGTGGTTTTGGAGATATTGCTGATTTTGATCCGGGAGCAGGTGTAACTAATTTGACCGCTTTGGGCCGTGTCAATGCCTTCGTACATAAATTGAGTGGATCTCCTTTGAATGTTAATGAATATGCTGCCGGTCAATTCCCGGTTATTTACCCAAACCCTAATAATTCCGGTTTGTTTACAATTGTTTTACAGGAAGAAGTGAAAATAACTATTACGGATGCCTCAGGAAGAAGAGTCGTGACGAAAAAGTGTGAAGCAGGTGAAAATACTTTGCTTTTAAAGGATCAGCCAAATGGGTTTTACTTTCTTCAATTGTGGAATGATAGTCAGGTTTTGAATTATAAACTGGTTCTAAACAGATAAATTTATTTCCTGGCTATTTGGGTTCTTACAATTGATTTGACTGAAGTATTTGGAAAAGTAAATTGCTTCAAATAAAGTTATTTCCGATTGGACACCGAAAATCTGATCTAATTTGAGAAATTATCATGTTCTATCAAAAACATCTGCCAAATCTCCCCCTGAGCAATTATGTAGAGAGTATTATCTACATTGAAGGTAACAACAAAGGGACCGGACTGCCTAAAACGGCGATGAGTTTGGTATTTAATCTGGAAGATAGTTTTAAGTTATATACAGACAAGCAATTTACTCAGTTTATTGACTACAAGAAATATTGGGTGGCCGGACTACAAACCAAGCCTACCAATGTCGAGAGTTATGGAACAAGTAAGATGGTAGTAGTACAATTTAAAACCTTAGGAGCTTTTATTTTTCTTAATGATCCTCTCCATTATTACACCGATAATTATGTTCCTCTTGATGCAGTTTTTAGTAAATTAGCCTGTGATACCTGGCATCAGTTATTGGAAGCACAAACAATCCGGGATCGTATAACAATTACAGAAAAATTCCTGCAACACCAACTTTCAACTCGCAAATTACCGGGCAAAAAACTAGTTTCAACCATCGCACTTTTAAGCGATTGCAGTCACAATTTGACTATTAATGAAATTTGCAGGATATCTGGTATCTCCAGAAAACACCTCAATAATTTGTCTAAAGAGTATACCGGCGTTTCGCCAAAAATGTTAGCTTCCTTAAACCGGCTACAGTCCTCATTAAAGACCATCAGTTCTGCGAAAGCAGGCAAGCTTTCAGATGTGGCTTATGAACTTGAGTATTTTGATCAGGCGCATTTCAATAATGATTTCAAACGATTTACCGATTTAAAACCAACTGAATATGTGAAGCTGACGGAACATATTCCATCCTTGAAGCAGGTTCCGCATTTCATTCCTTTTCAATAATAGGTTACATTTTTACAATTTTCTTTAGAAAAGGGGTTTTAGTTTTGCCAAACCTTTTAACTCCAAAAATCATGATTCGAAATATTTTATCTGTTATTGCAGGATTGGCAGCGGCTATTATTACATTTTTAATAGCTGAATCCATTAACGGAGCCATACACCCAATACCACCCACACTCGATTTTCAGGATAATACTGCCGTCAAAACATTCTACAACAATCAACCATTCTCCATGTGGCTTTTAGTCTTGGCAGGCTGGATTACCGGCTCATTTCTTTGTGGTTTACTGATAAGATTGATCAGTCGGTCATCTGATAAAAAGCTGCCTTTCATTGCCGGAGTCGTTTTGACATTATCTGCGGTCACTAATTTTTATTTATTGCCACATCCCACCTGGTTTATTGTTGTTGGTATATTGGTATTCGTTCCATCTGCCTTGGCGGGACATCAATTAATTCTAAATAAATCCTATGGAAAGTAACAACACATTTGACCAGTTGAAGAAAGTGCTTGTTAAGTTTGAAAAACACTTATCGGTTTTACATAACAAACCTGACAATTACTATTTAAACACACCGGATACAGTTAATAAAAAGAAGCCTGAATTTTTTGGTGCAGTACAAATCAAGAAAACGTATGTTTCTTTTCATCTAATGCCTGTATATTACTACCCGGAACTGCTCGATGAAATCAGCGATGAACTCAAAAGTAAAATGCAGGGAAAATCGTGTTTTAATTTTAAAGAAATTGATAAATCGCTACTTTCAGAATTAAAGTCCCTGACGAAATCAGCTTTTGAAAAGTATAGGGGAATGGGCAAGGTATAATTTGGATTTCTATTTAAGCAGATTTAAAATGTTCCAATCATCACCCATTCGATCCGCCAGCCGGCGGACTCAGGGCAAGCATCAGCACCCATTCGATCCGCCAGCCGGCGGACTCAGGGCAAGCATCAGCACATCAGCACATTAGCAAATCAGCACATCATTTTACCGCACTCCCATCTCTCAAACTTTCGGAAGGCATTACAAACACCAGTTTCCCGGTTTCATCTTCAGCCATTAAAATCATCCCTTTCGATTCAATGCCTTTAATTTTGCGTGGTGCCAGATTTGCAAGTAAAGTTACCTGTTGTCCGATGATGTTTTCAGGTGCGTAGTGTGCCGCAATGCCCGAGACAATAGTGCGTTTTTCGTCGCCGGTTGATACCAGTAATTTGAGCAGCTTATCGGTTTTTGGAACACGTTCCGCTTCCAGAATGGTGCCTATGCGAATATCCATTTTCATGAATTCTTCAAAAGTGGTTTCGGGTTTAGCGGGTTCAGATTTATTTTCAGTTGTTGCTGCTTCTGCTGCCTGAGTGGCAACTGTAGCTGCTTTGGTTGCAGCAAGCTTTTCGATTTGTGCTTCAATTGCAGGATCCTCGATTTTATCGAATAATAATGCTGCAGCATTCAACTGATGTCCTTCCGTTAATAAATTACCAATGTGATGATCGTCCCATTGGTGATTATCGATGTCCAGCATATCACGTAATTTTTTACCGGTATGTGGCAAGAAGGGCTCCATCAAAAGTGATAGGGCACCTGTTACTTGAAGTGCAGCATGCAATACCGTTGCTGTTCTATCTGCATCGGTCTTTATTAGTTTCCA
>CAUJFJ010000294.1 GCA_963169675.1 Bacteroidota bacterium | reverse complement strand
GAGCAGGGCCAGTACCAGAATGGTCATCCCGCAGATTGCCACAATTTTCCCGATTGAATACCCTGAGCCATCTACAGAGGCAATGAATTTATCCACCAGGAAATCATAATCGGGCTCCTTTTCCGGGGCTTTATAACCGGGGAGATTCAGGGAACGCTGGACAAAATCAATCACAAAACCGGTTACCTGGGGCGATAAAACGTTGAAATAGTTGGACAGGAACACAAAAATTATCCCTCCGCCGAGCCGGATCCGGTATTTCCAGAAATACTTATTGAGGGCGCTGAGGTGCTTCAATTGTAATGATTTGAAACAAAATTACTTGAATAGCGAATAATTTTTGGAAGATAAAGTGCAAGCCGTTTATTTTGCACCCGGAGAGATGGCAGAGCGGTCTAATGCGGCGGTCTTGAAAACCGTTGACTGTAACAGGTCCGGGGGTTCGAATCCCTCTCTCTCCGCTGAAATAGCTAATCTATAAGTAGCTAAAAATTATAAAACCTGCAAAATCAATGATTTGCAGGTTTTTGTATTTTTAAACATACCTGTTTTTCTCCCGCTTTACGGCTATAGTTTCATGCGTGATTCAGTGAGTAGTCCAAAACTTTACCACTACTCACGAAACTTAACATAAACGACTTGTTTTTAACGATTTACAAGAGCTGAACTCCCCTTTTCACTGATTTAAGAAACTAATTTTAAACCCTTAAAAGAGGAATGTTTATGGAAAAAAGTTTTGGCCTGCAGTTTTATCTCAGAAAAAGCAAATATGACAAGGATGGCGAGGTAGCAATTTATATGCGAATTACAGTAAATGGTGGATCATGTGAAATCAGTACCAAGAGAAGGTGTACGACTTCAAATTGGAATACTAATGTCGGCAGAGTTGGTGGTAGAACAGAGTTTGCAAGATCACTAAATTCCGAACTTGACTTGTTTCAACGCAAAGTTTATGAGAAAAGAAAATTTCTCATAGACAATGATCACGAAGTAAGTGCATCAAACATTAAAATATTGATGCAGGGTGGCGAGCTTCATCAGCATAAATACATGCTGATGGAAATTTTCAAACATCATAACCAGCAAATGAAAGAACTGGTAGGCCGTGAGTATGCTCCAGGAACCCATGAACGCTATACGACATCCTATAAGCATACGTTGTCTTTTCTTCAATGGAAATACAATGTTGCAGACATTGATATCAACCAACTGAATTTTGAATTCATTACCGAGTATGAGTTCTGGTTGAAAAGCACACGTAAGTGCGATCATAATTCTACTATGAAATACCTGAGCAATTTCCGGAAGATAGTTAACCGATCTATCCGGAATGGATGGTTACAAAGAGACCCTTTCCTTGGTTTTAAAATGACAAAAAGAGAAGTAGAGAGAATTGCGCTTACTGAGTTTGAACTACAAGCACTTGCTTCCAAGCAATTCCCGACTGAACGGCTCAGCATCGTGCGGGACATCTTTCTGTTTAGCTGTTACTCCGGTCTTGCTTATGCTGATGTAAAAAAATTAAAGCGCTCCGAAATTGTTATAGGTATTGATGGTGAAAAATGGCTTATGAGTAAACGACAAAAGACCGATATAGCCGCCAGAATCCCATTATTACCGTCTGCGATGAGTATTGTAAATCGTTACGCAAATAATCCCCAGTGCATTATGGAAGGCCGGGTATTACCTGTTTTGAGCAATCAAAAAATGAATGCTTATCTAAAAGAGATAGCTGACTTATGCGAAATCTCTAAAAAACTGACGTATCATATTGCCCGCCATACATTTGCCACTACTGTTACTTTAAGTAATGGAGTGCCTATAGAAACAGTGAGTAAAATGCTCGGTCACCGGAATTTAAAAACCACACAGCATTATGCAAGAATACTGGATATAAAGATCAGTGAGGATATGAAGGAACTACGAAAGAAATTCTTATAATCAATGCTCAATGCCTTAACGCTCCATCCCGAACAGCAGGCAGAGCAACAACAATCATTTCGATCTCTCAAACTTTTTAATTTTAAGCAGTCTCATTTTTTCAATTCATCTGCAAGATCCTGGATCGTTTTGGATTCAAAAAGCTCTTTCAGTTGTTGCTTAATAAATTTGTAACGTGAATGCATTGGACAGGGGCTTTTTTCAGAACACTGGTTCAAACCAAGCACGCATTTTTCCAGGGCTTCTTCTTCCCCCATCGCTTTCAGAATGAAACGTGCCGGCAATTTTTTGGCTTTCTCAGTAATATAAAAACCGCCATGTGGTCCGGGCACTGAACGGATGATTTTATTGTCCCTGGTAAGCAACTGGAGAATTTTCGCGGTAAACGATTGTGGAGAGTCGATAGCTTCTGCGATAGCCTGGATGCCGACTTTCCTTTCCTCTGAACTATTTTGAGCTATATAGATTGTCGCTCTTAACGCATACTCGGTTGCTTTTGAAAACATAATATTATTTAATAGTAGTGGGTGGAGGAATTCCACCGCAATTTATCAAAATACGGTCTTCAAAATAAGTCATTTATCCATTCTGCGTACGAATCTTTTGTTTCATAAAGCCTAAGTCTGCCCAGGTTTACATGCTTTGGGAGCTTTTCACAAATAACAGCCTGGATATACAAGAGCAAATTCTCAGCAGTGGGTTCTGCATTCCAAATGACCAGATTTTCCTGTGAGTGAATCCCTGGATTTTGGCTTAAGTAAGCCCTCGACAAAAGAAGTTTATGGTCAAGTACATCGATAATGGATGATTTAACCAACTGTTTTAATTCTTTAAAATCTATTATAAAACCCGGAACAGCTATATAGCCCTTTTCCTGATTATCTGCAGATACAGTTACATGTAATTCATAAGAATGGCCATGGATATTTTTACAGGCACCCTGATAACAATAAAATGCATGTGACATTACGAAATGAAATATTTTTGAGACGAGCATCA
>CAUJFJ010000293.1 GCA_963169675.1 Bacteroidota bacterium | reverse complement strand
TCAGATACAAACAACAGTCCCCAGTGTTCCAACTATTGTGGTCAATAAAATTGCACAAAACGATTTGAGTGCCACCGGATTTCAGGCAAATGGAACATCTGCTTGTCCCTCATGTGCCAGCGGTAGCAGTCCATTCCCAGGAGTTGTAGATGAAAATATTTATGAATCGAACCCTATCAATTTAAGTGGCGTTCCTCCTGCTGCAGGATGGTCGTTTTATTTTGACATGTGTTGCCGCAATGGAACCGTTCTAAACCTTTCCAATCCCACATCCCAGGGAATGCGTGTACTTTCAAAAATGTTTGCATACAACAATCTGAATGCTTTTCCATGCTATGATGCAAGTCCATATTTTGCAGAACCTCCTGCCAATGTTTTGTGTGCCGGTCAGCCAGCTGCATTGCAGTATTTAAGCATCGACAGTGATGATGATTTCCTGACCTACCGTTTCACCGATGCTCTCAATGATCAGGGTGCTGCTATTCCGGTTTCATTTGGATACTCAACAGCAAATCCGCTTCCGGGTCCTGTGCAAAACCCTTCAAATACGGTGATGTCACTCGATACTTTAAATGGAGAAACTTTGTTCACGGTAAATACCATGGGGAATTTCAATATCAACGTAGTTGTTACCTCCTGGAGAAACGGAACAAAAATATCTGAAATCAACCGCGGACACGATTTTTATATTCTTTCAAACTGTCCAACCGTTGCAGGCTCTCAACCAAATTTATATCCTTCCGGAACAGCACCCTTTGCAGATCCTGTTACCGGATTATTTACTTCATATAAAGATACTGTCCTTGCAGGTTCTACTGTTACCTTTCAGAAAATCATAAACGATAACGATTTCTTCTTAAATGGAGTTGCCCAAGATATCCGTCTCACCGGAGCAGGCAATCAGTTTGGTGCTAATTTTACCAATGCTTCATCAGGATGTCTCATGCCTCCCTGTGCAACATTAGATGCTGCTTTACCAAAAGTATTTTCCCCCTCCGATACTACATTATTTACCTGGACGACTTCCAATGCACATCTAGCGTCAAGCGGTCCGTTGCAGGCAAAAACCTGGTATTTCCTTCTTAGAGCAATGGATAATTATTGTCCCGCTCAAGGTATGCACGCACGCATTGCATCCATTACTGTGGTAAATAGTTTATCGGGATTAAATGAACAGGAAGAAATTACGAATATGACTATCTATCCCAACCCTGTTACAACGGAATCATTCGAAATTTCATGGAGCTCCATTTCACAAAAACCATTATCTGTAACCATTAGCGATATAACAGGACGTGAAATACTCCGCACATCACTGACACAAACTGCAGGAAAAAATAAAGCTACAATCACGCTTCCAAAAACTGCACCCGGAATGTATTTATTACAGGCTACAAGTGCATCGGGGTATGTGAAGAAAATGAAGGTGGTTAATTATGTAGTTAATTAGGTGGTTAATTAGGTGGTTAATTAAGTAGTTAATTAAGTGGTTAATTAGGTGGTTAATTAGGTGGTTAATTAGGTGGTTAATTAGGTGGTTAATTCAAAGATCGCCTTCGGCTCGGGGAAATACGGAGCAGTTAATTCAAATGATCGCCTGCGGCTCGGGGTAATTGAAAGTAGATAGTTCGCCTTCGGCTCAAGGTAATTGAAAGTAGAATGATCGCCTTCGGCTAAGGGTAATTGAAAGAAGAACTATCGCCTTCGGCTTGGCAGATTTACCCTTAAAATTTACACATGAAAATCGAAAATATTTTCACTCCACAAACCACAACCTTCAACCCTTCGACTTCGCTCAGGGCGGCGCTTACAACTTACAACCAGGTGCAGTCACATCTTTTGACTCAGGTATAAAAAATCAGCACCCCTCGACTGCGCTCTGGGCAAGCATCAGCACCCTTCGACTAGGCTCAGGGCAAGCATCAGCACATCAAACAGCTTTTAACACTTCTAGCAAGTATTTATGAAACTTCTGCACGGAGCTAATTTGCACTTTTTCGTCGGGGGAATGGGCACCGTAGATATTGGGGCCGAACGAAATCATTTGCATATCGGGATAATTGGTTCCTAAGATTCCGCATTCAAGTCCGGCATGAATAGCATTCACATGTGCTTTCTCACCAAAGAGTTTTTCGTATGTTTCGCTCATCAGTTTCACAACCTCTGATTCGGGTTTGGGTTCCCAACCGGGATAGGCACCGCTCAGACCAACTGTTGCACCACACAATTCAAACGCAGAACGGATGGCATCGGCAAGATCAGTTTTTTCGGTATTGACAGAACTTCTGGTCAGCCATTGAACTGTATATTTTCCATCACCAACAATAATACGTGCGATGTTGTTGGAGGTTTGGACCAGTCCGCTGATTGCAGGACTCATCCGGTAAATGCCATTCGGACAACTATAGACAGATCGTAAAAAATTATTTTGAAAATCTGCAGCTACCACTTTAGCAGGAACAGAAACAGATTCACAGGAGAGTGAAATATTAGGATCGGTAACATCATTTTCATGTTTCACCATGGTTGCGTAGGTAG